>CAKZJK010000448.1 GCA_936942565.1 uncultured Caulobacter sp.
CGACGCGACTCAGGACCAGGAGCTGCTGCACCACCCGGGCTTCCGGATCGGCAAGCAGGGCGTCGAGAAGGCCTTCGACAAGCCGCTGCGCGGCCGCGCCGGCGCCACCAAGACCGAGGTGGACGCGCAAGGCCGCGTCGTCCGTCTTGATCCCGAGGGCGACATCCCGCCGACCCCGGGCAAGGAAATCCGCCTCACCCTCGATGCCGACATCCAGAACCGCGCGCTCGAGGTGATGGGCGACGAAAGCGGCGCGATCGTCGTCATGGACGTTCGCAATGGCGACCTGCTGGCCATGGTCTCGGCCCCCAGCTTCGACGCCAACCGTTTCGTGAAGGGCCTCTCTGGCGCCGAGTACAAGGCCTTGGCCGAGTACGAGCGCAAGCCGCTGCTGGACAAGTCGATGACGGGCCTGTTCCCGCCCGGCTCGACCTTCAAGCCGACGGTGGGCCTGGCGGCCCTGACGGCGGGGATCGACCCGGAGCTGCGGATCAACTGCCCGGGCAGCTGGTACTATGGCGGCCGTGTCTGGCGCTGTTGGGAGAAGGGCGGCCACGGCCCCCAGAACATGCACGACGCCATCAAGAACTCGTGCGACGTCTATTTCTACCAGACCTCGTTGAAGATCGGTCCCGACGCCATCGCCAACGCGGCGCGGGCCATGGGCTTTGGCCAGCTGTTCGACATCGGCATTCCCGGCCAGAAGAAGGGCAACGTGCCCGACCGGGAGTGGAAGAAGCGGGCCTTCAAGAAGAATCCGGCTAACCAGATCTGGTTTCCGGGCGAGACACCCAGCTACGGGATCGGGCAGGGCGCCCTGACGGTCAACGCCCTGCAGTTGGCGGTGATGACCTCGCGCCTGGCCAACGCCAAGAAGGCCCTGGTGCCGCGCCTGATCAAGTCGGTCGGCGGCGTCGAGCAGCCCAGCGGGGCCGAGGTCCCCGATCTGCCGTTCTCGGCCGAGCACCTGGCCTATGTGCGGGGCGGCATGGCGGCCGTAGCCAACGACGTGCGCGGCACGGCCTACAAGCAGAGCCAGCTTGGCCTCGGCGACGTGCAGATGGCCGGCAAGACCGGCACGGCCCAGGTGCGCAGCTATGACGGCGTCGCCAACCGCAAGGGGACGGGCACCATCTGGCGGCTCAAGGACCACAACCTGTTCGTGGCCTTCGCCCCGTACGACGATCCCCGCTACGCCGTGGCCGTCATCGTCGAACACGGCGGGATGGGCGGCGCCACCGC
Source organism: uncultured Caulobacter sp. (assembly GCA_936942565.1). Taxonomy (GTDB): domain Bacteria; phylum Pseudomonadota; class Alphaproteobacteria; order Caulobacterales; family Caulobacteraceae; genus Caulobacter. The sequence goes on from CAKZJK010000448.1 coordinate 1,243, forward strand.
CGGCGCGCCGCGCGCGCGTGAGGTCATGCGGGTGGCCCTGCTGAAGGATCCCGAGATCCGCGCTCGGATCGAGCGGCCGATACCGCTGCCCGAGGCCGCGCCGGAAGACGTCATGGAAGGCGCCGCGCCGGAGGACCCCGTCGAGACGCCGCCTTCGGCGCAGGACACGACCACTCAATCCCCCCCCCCCGCAGGGAGCGACCCGATGACCCTGAGCGGCGGCCTGACCCGGCCCGGCGAACGCGACCGGCCGATCATCAAGTTCATGGAGGTCGACTGGACCTTCTGCCTGGTGCTGGCCCTGATCGCGGGGATTGGCGGCCTGATGCTGTTCTCGATCGCCGGGGCCTCCTGGGAGCCCTGGGCCGACAAGCATCTGCTGCGCTTTGGCGTCTATTTCGTCGTGATGATCATCCTGGCCATGTGCGACCTGCGCTGGTGGTTCGCGATCGCCTATCCGGTCTACGCCGTGGGTCTCGTGCTGCTGGTGGCCGTGGATCTGGTCGGCGACATCTCGCTGGGCGCGCAGCGCTGGCTGCAGCTGGGGCCGGTGCGCTTCCAGCCGTCCGAGGTGATGAAGATCGGCCTCGTCCTGGCCCTGGCGCGCTACTACCACGGCCTGTCGGCCGACAGCGCGCGGCTGTCCTGGCGGCTTCTCATCCCGGCCGCGATGATCGTCGTTCCGTTCCTGTTGGTCGCCAAGCAGCCCGATCTGGGCACAGGCATCCTGCTCGCCGCCACCGGCGGCGCGATCATGGTGCTGGCGGGCCTGGACTGGCGGGTCATGGCGGCCGGCGCGGGCGCGGCGCTGGTGGCGATCCCGCCCTTCATCATGTTCGGGCTGCATGATTACCAGCGCAACCGGATCCTGACCTTCCTCAACCCGGAGCAGGACCCTTCGGGCGACGGCTACCACATCCTGCAATCGAAGATCGCCCTGGGTTCCGGCGGCCTGCTGGGCAAGGGCTTTGGTCTCGGTTCGCAGAGTCAGCTGAACTTCCTGCCCGAGAAGCAGACCGATTTCATCTTCGCCACCCTGGCCGAGGAGTTCGGGTTCGTGGGCTGTTTCGGCGTGCTGTTCCTGTACGGCGCGGCGATCTTCATGGCGCTGAGGATCGCCTCGATCAGCCACAGCCACTTCGGCCGCCTGGCCGCGGCGGGCGTGACGGCGACGTTCTCGCTCTATGTGCTGATCAATGGGGCGATGGTCATGGGCATGGCGCCCGTCGTCGGCGTGCCGATGCCGATGCTGTCCTACGGCGGCACCGTCATGGGCACGGTCATGATCGGCTTCGGCCTTGTCCAGGCCGTCCGCGTCCACCGCTACACCGAGGTGACCAGCGGCAAGGGCTCGCTGGTTTGATGTTCTCCAAATAGACCGATCCCCCCGGCATTCGCCGGGGGAGGTCGGACGAAGTGTCAGCTAATCAGCGCCGCGTCCGTCGCCCGCACCAGGCCGTCGATCACGCCTGGCTCGGTCGAGGCGTGGCCGGCGTCCCAGATGATGTCGAAGCGCGCTTCGGGCCAGGCCTTGCGTAGCGTCCAGGCGCTGTCCAGCGGCGTGACCACGTCGAAGCGTCCCTGAACGATCCAGCCGGGGATGTGACGGATCCTGTCGATGTTCTTCAGGATCCAGCCGTCCTCGTCGAAGAACCCCTTGTTGATGAAGAAGTGACACTCGATCCGCGCGAAGGCGATCGCGAAGTCCTCTTCGTTGAACTTGGGCGGCCGCGCCTCGGGGCCGCGCAGCGAGATCGTGTCGCCCTCCCACTGGCTCCAGGCCGCGGCGGCCTGGGCCTGGACGCGTCGATCGGGCGAGGTGAGGCGGCGGTGATAGGCGGCCATCAGGTCGCCCTGCTCCTCGACCGGGATCGGCGCCAGGAACCGCTCCCAGGCGTCCGGGAACAGCATCGAGGCGCCGTCCTGGTAGAACCAGCGCAGCTCCTTCTGGGTCAACAGGAAGATGCCGCGAAGGACAAGGCCGTCGACCCGATCCGGATGGGTGATCGCGTAGGCCAGCGCCAGCGTCGAGCCCCACGAGCCGCCGAACACGGTCCACTTCTCCACGCCCAGGTGCTCGCGCAGCCGCTCGATGTCGGCGATCAGGCTCCAGGTGGTGTTGTCGTCGAGGCTGGCGTTCGGGCGCGAGCGACCGCAGCCGCGCTGGTCGAACAAGGTCATGCGCCATTTGGACGGGTCGAAGAACCGTCGCATGGTCGGATTGACCGCGCCGCCCGTGCAGGATCACGCAGGGCTTGCCGCGCGGATTGCCGCATTCCTCGTAGTAGATCTCGTGCGGGCCGCCTGTCGGCATCCAGCCAAACGAGAACGGCTCGACCTCGCGGTAGAGGCCGCGACGGCCCACGGCGCTCATGGCGGCGGCGGAAGCATGACGATCCATGCGCTAACCCTAACGTGGTTTTCGTTCGCCTGTGAACGGAGGATCGCGCGGGGTCGCGCCTTTCTGAAGCTGCTGTATTCTAGGGACATGATTCAGCCGGCCCCTGAAGACTACACCGACGAAGAACTGCTCGAGATGCTTAACCCTCGGCAGTTGGCGGAGCTTGACCGTCAGATCGGCCAGATGTTCGGCGCCGAGGGGGTCGATCGGGTCGAAGCCTTGTTCGCCATGGCCAATGTCTATTCCATCCGCGCGGCCGAACGGGACGAGGTGAGCGCCCTAGCCATGCTGCAGCTGGCCGCCGCCATGCGCCGCCGGGCGGAGATGTTGCTGAACGCCAGCTAGTCGCCAAGCGCGAAGAGTAGTCGCACACCGCGGGCTGTCGTGCGTCAGGCAAAGCGTGTTCATCGTCTTGCGACTTCCAATATACCTCTAGGCAGCCGGAGCCTCCGGTGGCTCGAGGGCCGTCGGAAATAGAACATTTCCTTAGGTTTCACTCGGGCGAAACACGGGGGCAATCCGCGCCGTCAAAGGTCCATGGAGTTAAATCGATGGACTGATGAATATTGGGTAGCACCGGACTGAATGCGGGCCTGGCGCGAATTTTCGGCTTGAGGCTCGTTAGCGATATTACCGAAAGACTGTGCGATGTAGGCGCGCGGCCGATCCTTAATGCCAGGCGCCGTGACCGCCTTGAGAAAATCCGCAAGGCAGGTGTGCTTTTCGTCCACGTGCCAAAGAACGCGGGAATGTCGATTTCCGAGATGCTCTATGGCTGCCAGGTGAAGCATGCCTCGGTGCGCTACTACGCGCGAGTTGCGCCCGAGTTACTTCGCGACTTGGACAGCGTCGCGGTCATTCGTGATCCTGTTGATCGATTTCTTTCGGCATACGACTATGCTCGCGCGGGCGGCAGCGCGGATAACCGCGTCTCCGCGCCGTTCCACGACATCTACAAGGCGTTTCGCTCGGTTGACGACGCTTTGGATCATATCGAGGGCGCCGCATCGCCCTACCATGTCGATCACATCTTCCGGCCTCAAACCTGGTATCTGGCCGACGCCGCGGGTGTGATCCGTGTTCGCCGCCTGTTACGGTTCGAGCAGATCGGCGAACTCGGCGGTCAGTTCGGCGGCGGCCAGCCGGTCCCGTCATTAAACCGGCGATCTAAGCCCGTGACCCATGTCACCCCGCGGCAAATGCAGCGTATCCGTCGAGTTTATGCCAGCGATGTTGCCTTGTTCCATGGCTATAGCCGCCGGATCGAAGCAGCGGCGCCGTGCAGAACGGCGACCGTAATGGAGGCCGCCCCATTCCAGGCTGAGTGACGCCGCATGTGAACGAGGGGGGCCGCCATCCGATGCCCCCGCGCCGTGGGCGGACCTTCCAAAGATGTCCCGGGTCGCTGAACGGGCGCCTTTTCGCCGCCGGTCCGAACGCCAAGAGCGGGAATGACGGAGAAACGGATTGGCCTTGGGCGGCCAACCGCCTCACCCCTCCAGCGGAAACTTCCGGTCCAGCCAGTCCGACAGGGCGGCGTTGACCTCGGCGGGCTTCTCCTGCTGGGTCCAGTGCCCGCTGCCCCTGATCAGCACCTTCTCGAGATCGCCGATCTGGTCGCCCATGCGGTCGGCCATGGCGGGCGGCAGCACGACGTCGTGCTCGGCCATCAGCATCAGACAGGGGACGCCGTCGATGCGGGTGGGCAGGCCCTCGGCCATGCGCCAATTGCGGCTGAAGTTGCGGTACCAGTTGATGCCGCCCGTGAAGCCAGTGCGCTTGAAGGCCTCGACGAAGACCGCGAGCTCCTCCGGCGACAGGAACTGGTTCTCGTCGGTCGCCGGATCGTAGTGGGCGAGGGCGTCCTGCAAGGCGAGGCTCCGCTGCTCGGCGGGGCGGGCGGCGAAGTCTTCCTGCGTGCCCTTGGGCGCGCGCATGAAGAAGCGGATGGTCTTTTCCGGATCCGCGCCCAGCTGCGCGTCGGCCACGCCCGGCTTCTGGAAATGGACGATGTACATGCCGTCGCCATAGGCGTTGCGGAACATCTCGATCGGATCGAGCGGCAGGCGGGGGATGAAGGGCGTGTTCAGGCCCACCACCCCCACGACGCGGTGGGGATGCAGCAGCGGCATGGCCCAGACGACGATGCCGCCCCAGTCGTGGCCGACGAAGATCGCCTTCTCGGCGCCGAGGTGATCCAGCAGCCCGACCAGGTCGCCCGTCAGGTGGTCCATGTCGTAGGCCTCGACCGCCTCCGGACCTTGCGTCAGTCCGTAGCCGCGCTGGTCGGGCGCGATGACCCAGCGGCCCGCCGCCGCCAGGGCCGCGATCTGATGGCGCCACGAGAAGGCGAGCTCCGGAAAGCCATGGCAGAAGACGATCGGGACGCCGCCGCGCGGGCCAGCCTCGTAATAAGCCAGGCGGACGCCGTTGATGTCGGCGAACCGGGGCGCGGGCAGGGGCGGGGCCTTCATGAGCGAGCGTCTCCCTAGGCGTTCTTATATGATTGCTGTTCACCTTGTAGCGCCGGCGCCGTGCGCGCAAGCGCCGCGCCCGGATTCGCCATCAGGTATTTCCTCGGGAACGAACACGCGTAAAAAGCGTCGATGACCGAAGTCCCTCCGCCGCCCGCCGCCGTTCCCTGGCGTCTTGTCGTCCTGCTTGGCGCGTTGACGGCCTTCGCGCCGATGTCGATCGACATGTACCTGTCGAGCCTGCCGTCGATCGGACGTTCGCTGGGGGCGGGCCCCGAACAGACCCAAGCGACGCTCGCCGCCTTCTTCGCGGGCATGGCGATCGGTCAGTTCATCTATGGACCGGCGTCGGACCGGCTGGGACGTCGTCCGCCGCTGCTGATCGGCATCGCCGTCTTCCTGGTCGCGTCGGCGGTTTGCGCGCTGGCGCCGAATATCGAGACCCTGATCGCCGCGCGCTTCGTGCAGGCCCTGGGCGGATGCGCCGGGGCGGTGGTCGCGCGGGCGGTGGTCCGCGACCGCTTCAGCCAGACCGACACCGCGCGCGTGCTGTCGCTGATGATGCTGATCATGGGCCTCGCGCCCGTGCTGGCGCCGCAACTGGGCGGCTTGGTCCAGCTGGTCGCCGGCTGGCGCGGCGTGTTCTGGACCCTGGTGGTCTTCGCCGTGGTCATCGGCGCGTGGGTGCTGCTGGGCCTGCCGGAGTCGCGCTCGCCCGAGACCTTGGCCCAGGCGCGGTCAGAAAACCCGCTGCGGGCCTATGTGGCCTTGTTCGGGATGCGGCGACTGGTCGGCTACGCCCTGGCCGGGGCGCTGAACGGGGCGGTGCTGTTCACCTACATCTCCACCGCGCCGGACTTGGTGATGGGGACGTACGGCCACACGCCGCTGACCTTCAACCTGATCTTCGCGCTGAACGCCGTCGGCATCATCGGGGCCAGCCAGGTCAATCGCTGGCTGCTGCGGCGCTCGACGCCCGACCAGGTGCTGCGCAAGGCCAGCATCGCCTCGATCGTGGCGGCCCTGCTGTTGACGGTCGCCGCGTGGAGCGGGTGGGGCGGCCAGTGGACGGTGCTGCCGCTGCTGTTCGCGGCCCTGTCGGTCTACGGCTTGATGGGCGGCAACACCATGGCGGGGGCGCTGAGCGTCGATCCCCGGCGCGCGGGGTCGATTTCGGCCTTGATGGGCTCGGCCTCGTTCGGCGCGGGCGCGCTCGCCTCGTGGGTGGGCGGCCTGTTGCACGACGGCACGGCCAAGCCCGTGGCGGCGGTGATGTTCGCCTGCCTGGTCGGCTCGTCCCTGGCGATCTTCTTCCTGGCCCTGCCGGGTGGGAAGAAGGTTCAGGCCTGATCGCGCAGGGTGAAGCCGCGCCAGGCCAATAGCGCCCAGCCGATCATGAACGACAGCCCGCCGATCGGCGTGATCGCGCCCAGGATGCGCGGCGCGCCCAGGGCCATGGCGTAGAGCGAGCCCGCGAAGATCAGGGTCCCGAACAGGAAGAGGCCCGCGACCAGGCCCATGCCGCGCGCGCCGGCGCGGTGCAGCCCAAACGCCGCGAACACCGCTAGCGCGTGGCTCATCTGGTACTGCGAGCCGGTATGTAGCCACTCGACCGCCTTGGGATCTCGGACGCCGTGCGCGGCGAAGGCGCCGAAGCCCACCGCCAGCAGTCCGCTCACCGCCGCCAGACCCGTCCAGGTCCTGGGTGTCCACCCGCTCATCGCCTTGACGCTCCGGAAACGTTGCAATCGTCGGGCGCGACCTTAACGTCGTTCATCTGGACGTAAAGCCGGTCCGTCAGAGACCCGGCGCGAACAGGGGAGGACGGCATGGCGCTCACCTGGGGCGACGACTATCCGATCCATCAAACACCCGAGCCGGTGGCCTACGCCGGGACGGATCGGAATTTCTACGACCGCTATTTCTTCAACGGCTACGCGGCCTCGAATCCCACTGGCGGAGATGGGGACGACCTGTTCTTCGCCGCGGCCTTCGGGGTCTATCCGCATCTCAACATCGCCGACGCCGCCTTCTGCGTGATGAAGGACGGCCAGCAGGTCAACCTGCACGCCAGCCGCTGGCTGGAGATGGAGCGGATGGACCTGACGGTGGGGCCGATTGCCATCACCGTGGTCGAGCCGCTCAAACGCCTGAAGCTGACCGTGAGCGCGCCCGAGCAAGGCATCGCCGCCGAGATCGTCTTCGAGGGCCGCGCCTTCCCGATCGAGGAGCCGCGCTTCGTCCGCCGCAACGGTCCGCGCGCCTTCATGGACTACACCCGCCTGACCCAGAACGGCCGCTATTCCGGCTGGATCGAGGTCGACGGCGTCCGCTCCAGCGTCGACGGCTTCGTCGGCACGCGCGATCGCTCCTGGGGCGTGCGTCCGGTCGGCGCGCGCGATCCGCAGGAGCTGGCGCCGCCGGTCCTCCCGCAATTCTTCTGGCTGTGGGCGCCGTGCAATTTCGAGGACGGCGGGCTCTTCTTCCACACCAATGACGACGAGCTGGGCCGGGCCTGGAACCGCCGGGCGCTGTGGCTCGAGGACGGCGGCCGCGAGGCCGAGTTCGGCGGCTTCGCCGAGGCCTCCTACGCCATCGAGTGGAAGAGCGGCACGCGCCATGCTCGAGCCGCCACGCTGGACTTCGGCGCCGATGGGACCATGACGGTCGAACCCCAGCGGGAGTTCTTCATGCTGGGCCTGGGCTACACCCACCCGACCTGGGGGCACGGCCTGAACCAGGGCAAGCTGAAGGTCGAGCGCGAGGACTTCGTCGCCGCCAACCTCGACCGCGCCGTGCCTCAGCACCTGCACGTCCAGGCGCTCAGCGCCGTGACCTATGTCGACGGCGCGGGGCGCATCCGGAAGGGGCGGGGCGTCTTCGAGCAACTGGCGATCGGGCCGCACGCGCCGTCCGGCTTCGCCTCGATCCTGGACATGGCGCCATGAGCCTGGCCGAACGCCTGGAGGCGTATCTCTCGCGAGTCTGGAACGAGCCGGTCGCCGTCATCGACCTCTCGCGCATCCCTGGCGGGGCCAGCCGCGAGACCTATCGGTTCAGCGCGCGGACGGCCAAGGGCGAGCGCCCGCTGATCCTGCGCCGCGACCCGCCCGGCAGCCTGATCGAGACCGACCGGGGCCTGGAGTATCTGGCGTTCGAGAGCTTCCACGACAGGCTGCCCGTTCCCCGCCCGGTGGCGATGGAGCCCGAGGGCGCGGAGCTGGAGCGGCCGTTCTTCATCATGGAGCGGATCGAGGGCGGCGCCGCCGCCTCGCCGTTCACGGTGATCCCCTATGGCGAACATGCTCGGACCATCGGCGAGCAGTTCTTCTCGATCCTGGGAAAGATCGCCGCCGCCGATCCCGCGAGCCTGCCGCTGGCCAAGGCCGCCGAGGCGCCCGCGCCCGAGGCCTGCTGGAAGATCGCGCTGGATCACTGGGCGGGCGTGATCGAGGCCGACCAGCAGCACCCCCAGCCGATCGTCTGGGCCGCGATCCGGGCCCTGCGCCGCCGCCCGCCGCCGCCGGCCCAGGCGATCCGCGTGGTGCATGGCGACTACCGGACCGGCAACTTCCTGCACGATGGCGCGGGCAAGATCATCGCGATCCTGGACTGGGAGATGGTCCACCTGGGCGACCCGCTCGAGGACCTCGGCTGGGCGCTCGACCCGCTGTGGGGGCACTACGAGGCCGACAAGGTCTCGGGGATGCTGCCGCGCGACGAGGCCCTGGCGATCTGGAAGAAGGCCAGCGGCCTTGAGGTCGACGAGACGGCCCTGGCCTGGTGGAGCCTGTTCAACGCCATGAAGGGCCAGGCGATCTGGACGTCGGCGGCCAAGGAATACCGCGACGGCGGCTTCAAGGACCCGGTGCTGGCGATCTCGGGCTGGTACACCGCCCGTCGTCACGACGAGATCCTGGCCACCGCCTTGCTGAAGTGGGAGGGCCTGTCATGACCCCAAGCCTGCCCGACATCCTGGTCGGCAACTTCCTGTGCATGATCGATCCGCCGCCGCCCGAGCAGCAGGGCGAGTTCATGGCCGGCAAGGTGGCGGTGGTGGCGCTGCTGTCGCTGCTGGCGGCGCAGGAGGCCGAGCGCGGGATCGCCGCGCGCGTGACCGAGAACGCGGCGATCGCGGCGGTGCTGAATGAGGCGGCGAGCGACTACACGATCGAAGCCGCCGCCGGAACCGACGACCTGTCGCTCGCGGCGCTGGACGCGGCCAACGCCCGCCTGCGCGCGGCCCTGATCCGCCTGCACGAGGCGGTCGAGGCGCGGGGCGACACCGCGCGGCATCACGCGATCCTGCGGCTCTACGCCAGGATGGCGGACCTGCGCCGACTGGACATGCCGCCTCTGCCGGGCCGCTGAAACGCTATTTGTGCCGGTTGTGCTTGGCCACTTCCTCGGGACTGATATCCAGAGGCGCCGGGGCGGCGGCGTTGTAGGCGCCGGTTTCGTTCAGGTCCATCACCACGCTGCGGTGGCCTTCCCAGATCATGTGAACGGCGACGTAGAGCACGATGGCCAGGCCCACGAAGCCGATCCAGCGGTGCTTGTGCAGCAGGTTGGCGATCGCGCTGGCCGCCAGGCCCATCAGGGCGATCGACAGCAGCAGGCCAAAGACCAGGATGGCCGGATGCTCGCGGGCCGCGCCGGCGACGGCCAGAACGTTGTCCAGCGACATCGAGACGTCGGCGATCAGCACCTGGATGAAGGCGGCCTTGAACGACTTCGCGGGGCGGGCGCGGGGCTCGGTGTTCGGATCGGAGTCGACCATGGCGACCGCGTCGGCCTGATCGTGCGAGGCCTGTTCGCGCAGCTCGCGCCACATCTTCCAGCAGACCCACAGCAGCAGGAAGCCGCCGGCCAGCAAGAGCCCGATGACGCCCAGCAGCCAGGTGGTGATCAGGGCGAAGCTGATGCGCAGAACGACCGCCGCGCCAAGACCATAGAGGATGACCTTCTTGCGGTCCTTGGGCGGCAGGCCGCCCGCCGCGAGACCCACGGCGACGGCGTTGTCGCCCGCCAGGACGAGGTCGATCATCAGGACTTGCAGGAAGGCCGTCAGCGGGCCCTGAAAGCCATCCAGGTGGGTCATCAGCGTGTCGAACATGCGCCCTCAATGAGATGACGCGCCAAGGGATGCAAGACGCAAAACGGCCGGTCTTGGCCTAAACGCGCTTCGGCGCCGAACGGCGGCGCCGTGCAAACCATCGCATGACCGCGACGAGCATAAGCAGGGCGGGCAGGAGCGGGATCAAGCCGATATCCGAGTCCCGGCCGCGAGACGGCGCGGGCCTGGACGCTGGCGCATTCGGCGTCGGCGGATCCGGCTTCGGCGGCGCGGCCATCGGCTCGTGGCGCGGGGGTGGCCGGTGGGGCGACAGCGGCGGAGTGACCGCCTCTGTCGCGACGGGGCGCGCGGCCGCCAGCCGGGCCTGGGTGTCGGCCGTGGAAGCCTGAGCGCCGTCGTCGGCGTGAAGCGTTAGGACGGTCGCCGCCGCGATGGCCAGAAGCCTCCGCACCGACGGCCTAGACCGCCGCCTTGCCGCGCGGCTTGGACGCTTCATAGAGCGCGATCGCCGCCGCCGCCGAGACGTTCAGGCTCTCGAAGCCGCCCGGCATCGGGATCTTGCCCAGCACGTCGCAGTGCTCGGCCACCAGCCGGCGCACGCCTTCGCCTTCCGAGCCGAGCACGAGCACGGTGGGCGCGCCGTCCAGCACCTCGTCCAGGGTCTGCTCGGCCTCGCCGGCCAGGGCCACGGCGCGCCAGCCCAGGTCCGCCAGTTCCTCGAGGGCGCGGGAGAGGTTGACCACGCGCGCGTAGGGCACCTTGTCCACGGCGCCGACAGCGGTCTTGGCCAGCACGCCGGTGAGGGCGGGGGCGTGGCGGTCCTGCAGGATGACGCCCTTGGCGCCGAACGCGGCGGCCGAGCGGAAGATCGCCCCGATATTCTGCGGGTCGGTGATCTGGTCCAGCATCACCAGGAAGCCGTCGTTCGAGGCGGCCAGTTCGGCGATCGACAGCGACTCGGGCTCGTCGATCTTCAAGGCGAGGCCCTGGTGCACGGCGCCTTGCGGCAGATGCTTTGCGATCTCCTGGCCTTCCATCACCTGTAGGCAGGAAAGTTTCCGCAGGTCCGGAGCGAGTCGGCTAGCCCGATCCGGGGTCGCCAGAAGGCGCTTCGGCGCGGGCCGATGAGGGTTCGAAAGCGCGGCCTCGACGGCGTGAGTCCCCCAAATCCAGTCCTTGGCGTCGCCTTGGCCTCTGGAAAAATCGTTTGGTTTCCGGGGCTTGGAACGAAAATCGCGTCCTTGCGCGGAAGGGCGTTTCCGGTCGTTGCGTTCGGAATGAGAGGACACTATAAGACGCGCTCCGATTTGGGGCCCCGAGGGCTTCTCGGCCAGCCGGCGCTGCTCTTAGCATCGTCCGTCACCGGTCCAAGAAGCTTTTGTTTCGCATCGGCGTTTGACGGCTTGCCGTCGGTCGCCGAAGCGGATAAAGGCCGCCGGCTTCGGAACTCCATCGCGTGCTTGGGGGAATGTCCCGAGTGGCAAAGGGGGGGGACTGTAAATCCCCTGGCGTAAGCCTTCGTAGGTTCGAGTCCTACTTCCCCCACCATGCGCGCGACGGGTTTCGAAGAGGCGAGGGCGTCCCAGAGCCAGAGACCGGGAGCCGACGCGACCCCGCAGCTTGGCGGGTATAGCACAATGGTAGTGCAGCAGCCTTCCAAGCTGAGGATGCGGGTTCGATTCCCGCTACCCGCTCCAGCTCCCCGAGAGTTATTCCCAACAACCCAGCCGCCGGCGCGAAGGTAGAGACGATGGCCAAGGAAAAGTTCGAACGTAATAAGCCGCACTGCAACATCGGCACCATCGGTCACGTTGACCATGGCAAGACCACGCTGACGGCCGCGATCACGATCGTGCTGGCGAAGACGGGCGGCGCGACCGCCAAGAACTACGCCGACATCGACGCCGCGCCGGAAGAAAAGGCCCGCGGCATCACGATCAACACCGCTCACGTCGAGTACGAGACGGGCAACCGTCACTACGCGCACGTCGACTGCCCCGGCCACGCCGACTACGTGAAGAACATGATCACGGGCGCGGCCCAGATGGACGGCGCGATCCTGGTCGTGTCGGCCGCCGACGGCCCGATGCCGCAGACCCGCGAGCACATCCTGCTGGCCCGTCAGGTCGGCGTGCCGGCCCTGGTCGTGTTCATGAACAAGGTCGACATGGTCGACGACGAAGAGCTGCTCGAGCTCGTCGAAATGGAAGTTCGCGAACTGCTGTCGTCGTACCAGTTCCCGGGCGATGACATCCCGATCGTCAAGGGCTCGGCCCTGGCCGCCGTCGAAGGCCGTGACCCGGCCATCGGCGAAGACCGCATCCTCGAGCTGATGACGCAAGTCGACGCCTACATCCCGCAGCCGGAACGTCCGGTCGACCTGCCCTTCCTGATGCCGGTCGAAGACGTGTTCTCGATCTCGGGCCGCGGCACCGTGGTCACCGGTCGCGTCGAGCGCGGCATCGTGAAGGTCGGCGAGGAAGTCGAAATCGTCGGCATCCGTCCGGTCCAAAAGACCACCTGCACGGGCGTCGAAATGTTCCGCAAGCTGCTGGACCAAGGTCAAGCGGGCGACAACGTCGGCGTGCTGCTGCGCGGCACCAAGCGTGAAGACGTCGAGCGCGGCCAAGTGCTGTGCAAGCCGGGTTCGATCACGCCGCACACCAAGTTCGTGGCCGAAGCCTACATCCTGACCAAGGAAGAAGGCGGCCGTCACACCCCGTTCTTCACCAACTACCGTCCGCAGTTCTACTTCCGCACGACGGACGTGACGGGCATCATCAAGCTGCGCGAAGGCGTGGAAATGATCATGCCGGGCGACAACGCCGAGCTGGACGTCGAGCTGATCACCCCGATCGCCATGGAAGAAAAGCTGCGCTTCGCCATCCGCGAAGGCGGCCGCACCGTCGGCGCCGGCGTCGTCTCCAAGATCGTCGAGTAATCTCGAACGGTCCTGGCTTCGGCTAGACAATGCGAAGGCCCCGGAGAGAAATCTCCGGGGCCTTTTGCTTTGGGGCTGGCAGGCGGACGATGCGAAGGTCTGGAGAGGGTGGTGAGCTGACGTTGGCGCGCTAGACTTCGCCAGAGGGGGGTTGTTTGCGCTCAACCTGGTTGATGACCCGCGCGACAAGCGAAGCCTTGATGAACGCTGAAGGGGATAGCCCCGGGTTGATCGCAACCGGAAGACCTTTCGCGAGCTTGAGTGCCTCTATCCCAGGCATGAAGATGATAGGCGTGCCCGGCCCAAACCGCTCAACGACCCGACGCTCACTCGTGAACAGTGCCATGGCCTCTCGCCCCTTCACCATCTCGGTCAGGTAGGTGACCTGGTCGGAGTCGCGGAGTTTGCCTTCTTCTGTGAGGGCTCCCTCGCGGGTCACCATGTAGACGCGCGCCGAAGGCAGAACGCTGAGAAGACCCGTACCTGGGAGTGCTGGCCCTTGCGAGGAGGCGACAAGAGCCACCTCGACGGCATTTTCAGGAACGATCGGGCCAGGCTTGCTCTCTGGCGGCGCACGGCATGCCGACGCCCCCATCAACGCAAACGCCGATAGAAGCGTATTTCTCCGCGACCAAAATCGCTCGTCGGGCCAAGCTGACATCGTCACTCAACTCTTACGTGGCCTCTGGCATAGCTGCTCAATCCGCTTAGCGCCAGCAACGGGCAAAGTCCGCAACGGGTCGTAAGCCGACGTCCCCAGGTCGGTACGAACCTTACATCTCTTGGAGGCCGCGGCGTGCCGGACTGTCCAGGTCAGTCAAGGACCGCCCGCCGGGCGGCCGCTCCGCGGCGGCGAAGCCGTCCTTGAGTGACCTGGACAGTCCGGCGATCGTCTCGCCGTGAGATGTAAGGATGGCTCCGTCTCGGGAGAGACGGGCTTTCACGCGTTCAAATACATCCGTCATCCCGCGCTTCATGCGCGGGATGACGGGGTTTTTGACGAGAAGCGCGCCAATCCCCGTCTCCTCGCGGGCGTCCAACCCCTCCAACCCCAACAGCCTCAACCGCTTACGCTCCTCACCCAAGAGCACATCCAAAATCGACGCATCGTTCCCAAAACCGCCCGCATACTTGTCCTCGCCCCGTCGCGGGGGAGGACGTTCAGCTGGCGACCGAACGAGCGGCGGGGGTGATCGAGCGGGAAGCGCTGGTCTTGGCCTTCGGGCCGCCTTCGCGACGGATCCGGACGGGCTCCTTGAAACATCGGGACGAAAGCCGGGCGGCGAAGGAGATCGGCGCGGCAGGCGCGGGCTGAAATCGCCCGCGCGGTCCGGAGGGAACGCATCTTCCTCCGCCCGCCCAGGGCCTCTTTCGGAAGCGGGTTAAAACCCCGCGCGTCGAGGGCTCCGGAGCACAGGTCACGCGGAGCGCTCCGGCCTCGGCCGAAACGGTGTTCCTCTACCCATCATCCGGGTCCTGCCCGGACGCTCCGCCGCCTCCCCAAGCCCGCCGGTCTTCCGGCGGAAGGGCGCCGCTTCGCGCCTGGTCTTCCACGCTTTGCTCAAAGAAAAAGGCGGGCCCGCGAGGAGCCCGCCCGTCAAGTTGGGTTGGACGTGTAAGCCCTAGAACTTGGCCTTCACCGCCACGAAGAAGCGGCGGCCCAGCACGTCGTAGGTCGACGGGTCGGTGTTGGCCTGGACGTAGGACGAGAAGTAGGGCGGCTGCTTGTTGGTCAGGTTGGTGACCCCGCCGCGGATCGAGTAGGTGTCGGTGACCTGCCACGACGCGTTGAGGTCGTAGTAGTTGACCGCGCCGATCTTCTCGCTGGCGTCGGCCGCGTCGACCATGTTCCCGATGTAGCGCCAGCGCGCGCCGACCTCGACCGGACCGATCTGGTAGCTGACCGAGGTGGTGTACTTCCACTCGGGGTGGGAGACGGCGGTCGAGCTGATCTGGGTGTTGCCGATCGTGCCCTTCAGCTCGGTGAAGCCCTCGCCCGGCAGGCTCTGGACCTTGAAGCTGTCGAGGTACGTGCCGATCACGTTGACCTTGATCGCGCCGTAGCTGTCGTCGAGGCCAACCGCGCCCAGGCCAAAGCCCCAGTCGACCTGGAAGTCGACGCCCGCGGTCTTGTACTCGGCGAGGTTCAGATTGGTCAGGGTCAGGGTGTCGATCTCACCCGTCTCGCTGTTGCGCTTGAACAGGCCGCAATAGTAGTTGCTGGTCGAGCCGGTCGGGTTGCCCTCGGCCGAGTAGCACTTGTCCAGCGCGGTGGCGGCGTCGATCGTGCCGATCGCGTTCTTGATGTCGATCGAATAGTAGTCGACCGACAGCGACAGGCGCTCCAGCAGCGGGTGGGCGATGCGCGGGGTCCACACGGCGCCGACGCTGTAGGTGTTGGCCGTTTCCTCGCGCAGATCCGGATTGCCGCCGCTCAGCGCGTTCACCTGGGTGTTGGCGTAGGTGTAGCTGTCGATGATCGCCGACGGCACGCCCTGAGCCAGGCACAGCGAGCGGACCGTCGCGGCGTTCGAGCCGGCGCGATAGGTGCTGTTGTAGGCGCAGGGGTCCTCGCTAATCGACGGGTAGTCCTGGTTTTGCGGCGAGTAGAGTTCGCCGATCGACGGCGCCCGCACGGCGCGCTGATAGCCGCCGCGGAGGCGGAAACCGTCGAGGACCTCCCAGTCGCCGTTCAGCTTGTAGGCATTGACCTTGCCCACGGTGTTGTAGTCCGACAGGCGATAGCCGGCGGTCAGGTCCAGAGCCTTGATGAACGGCAGATCCTTCAGCACCGGGACCAGCAGTTCGCCATACAGTTCCTTGACGTTGGTCGCCGCGTCGATGGCGTCCTGGGCGTTGAAGCCAACCACGTCGCCGGTCGACAGCAGGCTGTCGGGCTCGAACAGGTAGGTGTCGCGCTTGTAGCTGGCGCCGATGGCGGCGCGAACCTCGCCGGCGGGCAGATCAAACAGGCCGCCCTGCAGGTTGGCTTCCACCACCTGCTGTTCCGCGACGGTGCGGTTCTTCGTCTGGCGGGCGATGTACGAGCGGCAGGCCGACGACAGCGCGTTCAGGCCGAACGGGTCGTAGCCGCCCTCGCAGATGCTGGCGCCGCCGTCGGCCGCGTTCAGCAGCGTCTGGACCGCCGAGTGGCTGACATTGCCCGACTGGGTCTCGTTCTGCTCGGACCGTCCGTACGAGGCGAAGACGTCATACGTCCAGTCCTTGTAGCCGATGTCGCCGCGCACGCCGCCCGCGATCTGGAACACGTTGAAGGTGGTGTCGGAGCGGCGCGGACCGACGTCGGTGAAGCGCTTGCGCAGCAGGAAGCTGGCGTTCGGGTTGGCGCGGCTGG
>CAKZJK010000449.1 GCA_936942565.1 uncultured Caulobacter sp.
CTTCGACAAGGAGAGCGGCAAGGCGATCTACGAGGAGGAGAAGCTCGACCTCGACTACTCGAACGCCGTCACCGTCAAGCGCGAGGGCGACCGCGACCGCAAGCGCGGCGGCCGTGACCGTGATCGCGGCGAGCGTGGCGAACGCACGTCTCGCGGCAGCAGCCGCAGCCGTGGCCGCGCCGAAGAGACCGCCGTCGAGGCGCCGGTCGAAACGATCGCCGCCGAAGCCCCCGAGGCTGTCACCGAGGCCCGTCCCGCCCGCGAGCGCAAGCCGCGCCGCGAACGCGAACCGCGCGCCGCCGCCCCGGTCGTCGAGGCCGAGCGCCCCGCGCGCGCCGAGCGTCCGGAACGCCTGGAGCGCGCCGAGCGTCCGGAACGTTCGGAACGCCCCGAGCGTCCCGTCCGCGGCGTCCAGCCGGTCCGCGACCGCGACGACGACGACCGCCGCGTCGTCGGTTTCGGCAACGACATCCCCGCCTTCCTGGCCAAGCCGCCGCGCAAATAGCGCCCGGCCAAGGCAAAACGACATGGGGGCGTCGGACATATCGTCCGGCGCCCTTTTGCTTGGACTAGTGAACGAGCCGCCCCTGCAGCCACAGGATCGCCGGATAGACCGACAGCCAGGTCCAGAAGAAGCGATTCAGACCGAACAGGCACGCGTTGGCCAGATGGAAGGTCCCCGCCACAACCAGGGCCGCGATCAAGGTCGGCTTGGTCAGCATGGCGATTGGAAACAAGAGCTCGAACCCCATGACCGCCCACGACATGATCGTCAGCAGCCGAGGTCGATTGGCCAGGGGGCGCAGGGACTCGGCGACCGGATAGGCCGAGAACTGGAAGACATCGCGCAGCGCCCTGCCCGACCGCCACTCCGGGTTCACGACCTTCACCCAGCCCGAGATGAAGTAGGACAGCACGAGCTGCGCGCCCAGATAGCCGAAGAACAGCTCCTTGAGCGGCGTGCTCGGCGCCAGGCTCGCCAGGGTCAGGCACCACAGCGACAACAGGCCCATCCGGTCGCTGCCCCCGTTATAGGGCCCCTGGAAACGATAGAGGATCAGCAGCGACAGCCCCGCCATCGCCACGAGCGGCCAGGGCGAGGCAAAGCCCAGCAGGACGAGCCCACACAGAACCGCCCGCGCCAGGAACAGCGCCCGCTCGTCGCGGAATCCGCGCAGATGCTCCAGGCTCTGCTGCAACAGCGCCAGGGCCAACAGGACCTCGGTCAGCCGGATGGCGTCAGGCAGCGTCATCGGACGCCGATCCCAGCCAGGGCGCGCGGCGCGGCCTCGAACAGCACCTCGCGCGAGATCGTGTCGTCCTCGCGGGCGACGAACACCAGCCGGAAGGCCAGCCAGCCTTCCGCCCCTTCCGGGCCGCGCGCCAGATCCGCGGCGATGCGTTTGAAGATTTCGTCTTCGCTGTGCGCCGTGGGGTCGTCGATCAGCCGCTCGGCGAGGCTGACCAGGAACAGGCTTTCGTTCCAGAGCGGGTTCCACGGCAGGCGAGCCGCCATGACCCAAGGACTCAGGCGCTCAGGCCTGGGCCGCGCGCCAGATCTCGGGCGTCGCCCCGGCCGAGCCGGTCAGGGCGTACTCGACGCGCGGAGACGGCGCGATGACGTCGAAGAAATTCCAGGAAGGGATCAGGGCGGGCAGCAGCAGTTGCAGCGGATTGCGCATCGTCCCTGCTCCAGGCGGCCGAGGAATCACGGGATCGTAAGCGCAAGCGTGATCGGCTTCGATAGCCCTCGTGGCGGAACGCGGTTATCCTGGCCGACATTGTCGATGCGCGGCGCCGGACGCCCGCACGAGCAAGAGGGAGGACCGCGCCATGGCCGCCACCCAGCCTGACGCCTTCGAACATGACGCCGAACGCGAGGCGATCCTGATCGCCCACGAACGCACCTACCACGCTTTCGCCGTTCTGGTCCGCTGGGCCATGCTGCACAGCGCGGTGGTGATCAGTGGCCTGACGGTGTGGTTCGCCACGCCGGGCGGCTTTCTCGGCGGTCTCGTCACCGCCGCCGTGGTCTTCGCGGTCGGCTACTACGGCATGGTCCGACGCGAGGAGCAGCAGCCGCTCGATCCGTGGGTCGAGGGCCGCAAGGGCATTCTATAGGGCCGCGTCGACGAAACGCAGCAGATCGCCCATGTTCGGCTGATAGGCGTACTGGAACCCGGGGTGCACCCGGACCAGGGACGGCGCCTTCGATGACGGGCACGGCGAGGCGCAGACATAGCCACGCCACTCCACGCCCACCTGCTGACAGGCGCCGCGCACCCACTGGCTCGAGAAGTTCAGCGGCTGGATCTCGATCACGCGGGCGCCGGGCGGCATGAACACGACGTTGGCTAGCGCCGCGCCGCTGGGCGCGACCACGACCTCGGCCTCGCGCATCAGGGCGACCTGCTCCAGCACGCTCAGCTTCTCCGGTCGCACGATGGTGAAACCGCGACGGCGCAACGCCCATTCGAACCGCCATTCGCCGACCATGTAGCGGTTCACCTGGCCGCGGCGCGAGAAATAGACCCGCTTGGCCTTGCGAACGCCCCCCGACAGCGGCGTCTCGCGCCCACGCGCGCCCAGCTCGGCGGCCAGGCCGTCCGTCCGGTGCAGATAGTGGTTCATGCTGTCGGCGTAGATGACCCGCCCCAGGCGCACGATGGGCTCGGAGAACTCGACGACCTTCAAGCCCGGGAAGCAGACGGTGATCAGATCACGCTGCCACGGCTCCAACCTGGGCGCGACGACGGGCGTGTCTTCCAGAAACCCCGCCTTTTGCAGGGCGCGCAACGTGGTGAGACCGTCGAGCAGGTAGTGGCCGTAGTTGAACAGCCCGCCCCAGGGCATGAACACCGCCCCGCTCTCCAGATAAGGCGCGTCCTCCGGTCCGGCGAACTCGAGATCGCCCGAGAACCCTGGCGTGATCTTGAAGGTGGGGTAGCCGTGCCGAACTTCGTAGGAGGCCGCGTCGAACACCTCGCCGTTCACATCGACGATCACGCCGTGCGCCGGGACCACCCAACTTTCACCCGCCGCGCAAAGCTGCGGCGGGACCGTCGGCGCCGCGGTGGTCATATCACCGCCCCACCAGGCGGCGGCTTCCGGCCCCCCAAGGACTTCCGGCGCGCGAGGTTGGCCTGGCGGTGTCAGCTCGGTGACGACGCGCGCCCGCTCTCCGGCCGCGAACCGCGCCCTGAAGGTGGCGAAATCGACCTCCGGCAGGACCTCGAGTTCATGGACGACGCGAACAGGCGTGGGGGCGCTCATGGCGCTCCTTAAGCACGATGCGCGGTCCCGAGCCAACCCCGTTGGGGATCAGCGCTTGATCTGTCCCGCCAGATACTTGCGGATCGCCGCGCCATAGGGCGGCCGCAGACCCAGCATGGGGGCGATGTCCTTCTTCAGTTGCTGGAACACCGCCTTCTTGTGGCTGAACTCCAGGAAGCCGTCGTGACCGTGATAGGCGCCCATGCCCGCTGGACCGACGCCGCCGAACGGCAGCTCTTCCTGGGCGACGTGGAAGATCACGTCATTGACCGTGACCCCGCCGCTGGTCGTGCGCGCCAGAACCCGGTCCTTCTCGGCCTCGTCGGTCCCAAACCAGTAGAGGGCCAGCGGCCGGTCGTGGGCGTTCACATAGTCCACCGCCTCGTCGATCGTCCGATAGCCCTTCACCGGCAGGACGGGGCCGAAGATTTCGTCCTGCATCACCTTCATGTCGTCGGTCGGGTCGATGATCAGGGTCGGGGCGATCTTGCGGTGCTCCTGTTGCGACAGGTCCTCGCCGCCCGGATTGATCTCGACCACCCGCGCGCCCTTGGCCTTGGCGTCGTCGACATAACCCTTCACCCGGTCATAGTGCCGCTGGGCGACCAGCGCCGTGTAGTCGGGGTTGTCCTTCAGGGTCGGGAAGTAGCGGCCGACCGCGGCCTTGGCCTCGGCGACAAAGGTCTCGACGTCCTCCTGGGGCGCCAGGACATAGTCGGGCGCCAGGCAGATCTGGCCCGCGTTCAAGGTCTTGCCGTTCATGATCCGGGCGGCGGCGGTGGCGATATCGGCGCCGCGCGACAGGATCACCGGGCTCTTGCCGCCCAGTTCCAGGGTCACCGGCACCAGGTTCTCGGCCGCGGCGCGCATCACATGTCGAGCGACCGAGGTCGCGCCGGTGAACACCAGGTGGTCGAAGGCGAGACCCGAGAACGCCTGCCCGACTTCCGGCCCGCCGACGAACACGGCGACCTCTTCCTCGTCGAACGCCTTGGCGAACATCGCTTTCAGCAGGTCGGACGTGGCGGGGGTGTATTCGGACGGCTTGATCATCGCCCGATTGCCGGCGGCGAAAATGCCCGCCAGCGGCGCGAAGGTCAGGTTGACTGGGAAGTTCCAGGGGCTGATCACCCCCACGACACCCTTGGGCTGGTACTGGACCGTCGCCTTGGCGCCGAACAATCCCAGGATCGCGGGCGTCGTCTTGCGCTTTTGGGGCTTCATCCACTTGGCGACGTTCTCGCGGGCGAACTTCAACGGCCCGATCGAACCGGCCACGTCCGTCAGCGCTGTCGCCTCCGGCGAGCGCGATCCGAAGTCCGCGTTGACCGCCTTGGCGATCTCCGCCTGGTGACCGATCAGCAGGTCGATGGAGCGGTTCAGCCAATCGATCCGCTTCTCGACGCTGGGCGGACCATCGCGCAGATGCGCGGCCTTCTGGCGGTTCAGCACGTCATTCATGGTCGCCTTGTGGGCGTCCAGGGGGTTCACTGGAGCGTTCATGTCTCGCCTCCCATGGCTGGCGCGGGGCCCGTGGCCCGTCGCTCATCTTATCACTGTTCACCATGCGCGAGCGTGCGTTCGCGCGCAAGCGAACCTTGTTCGTTCTTAACGGCTCGTAAGAACTCTGCCGTCTACTCTCCATGTCCATGCGATCGGCCTTTCCGCTACGGAAAGGACGGACGGGGGATGAGAGAAATGTCGGAAGTCGAAACCGCGCTGCGCGGCCCTGAAGCCTACAAGGTCGCCTCGCGCGCGCTGGAGCTGATGGAGCGCCACCAGGTGTGGCCGACCGCGCTGAATTTCG
This sequence comes from uncultured Caulobacter sp., assembly GCA_936942565.1. Lineage (GTDB taxonomy): Bacteria > Pseudomonadota > Alphaproteobacteria > Caulobacterales > Caulobacteraceae > Caulobacter. Next base: position 5,081 of record CAKZJK010000449.1, read on the forward strand.
AGCTCTGGACGCACTATGTGGCCGATCCGGACGGCGCTCTCGCCCGTGAACTGACGCGCCTGATTTCCATCGGCGAGCCCATGACCGAGCTGGTCAGCGAGGAACTCGCCGCGAACTATCTGCCCAAGGCCCGCCTGAACGACCAGATCCGCGACGCCGGCGACATCCTGTCCAAGGAGCTGGAGGCCGTCGCCAAGGCCATCCAGAACGCCCAGAAGTCGAACGCCGCCTTCGGCAAGGAACTGGCCGGCGCGACCAAGAACCTCGACAAGTCCACCGACGTCGAGGCGATCAAGGTCGTCGTGTCGAACCTGGCCGACGCCACGCGCCGCGTGCACCGCGAGAACCAGTCGCTGGAATCCCGCCTGGCGGAATCGACCTCCGAGGTCGAACGTCTGCGCGAGCACCTGGAACAGGTCCGCCGTGAAGCCACGACCGACGGCCTGACCAACCTGGCCAACCGCAAGGCCTTCGACGAGGAACTCGACCGCGCCTGCGCCGAGGCCGACCGCCATGGCACGCCACTGTGCCTGGCCGTGCTCGACATCGACCATTTCAAGGGCTTCAACGACACCTGGGGCCACCAGACCGGCGACCAGGTCATCCGCTATGTCGCCTCGGTGATCGGGCGTGTCGCCGCGCCGCCGCGCTTCGCCGCCCGCTACGGCGGCGAGGAGTTCGCGATGATCTTCCCGCGCGAGAACGCCCCGGTCATCGCCGCGGCGCTGGAGGAAATCCGGGTCGAGGTGTCGTCGCGGATGCTCAAGCGTCGGTCGACCAACGAGGACCTGGGCGCGATCACCATCTCGTCGGGTTTCGCCGAGCGCCGCGCGAGCGAGAGCGGCCACTCGATCATGGAGCGCGCCGACGCGGCCCTCTACGCCTCCAAGCGCAACGGCCGTAACCGCGTGACGGCGGCCGAAGGCATGCCGGCGTCGGCCAACGCGGCCTGATCGAAGCGCTACCGATCCGAACGAAACGCCGCCGACCTCGCGTCGGCGGCGTTTTTTCGTTGAAGATTCCACTAGCCTTCCCAAGGGGCAAAGGCGCCTAGACTTCTCCCAAAGAGACCAAGGGAGGTTCAAGGCCGTGGACTACCAGAAGATCCGTGTCTCGACACAAGACGGCGTCGCCACCGTCACGATCGCCGATCCGGCCTCGCTAAACGCCGCCAGCCTGGAGGTCGCCCGCGAGCTGACCCACGCCTTCTCGTCGATCGCGGCGGGCAAGGTCGAGGCGCGCGCGGTGATCCTGACCGGCGAAGGTCGCGGCTTCTGCTCGGGCGCCAACCTGTCCGGCGGCGGCGCGGCGGGACGCGAGCTGGACGTCGACGGCAAGCCCGACGCGGGTTCGGCCCTTGAGACCATCTACAATCCGCTGATGACCTTGCTGAAGGACTTCCCGCTGCCGATCGTGACGGCGGTGAACGGTCCGGCGGCCGGCGTGGGCTGCTCGATCGCGCTGATGGGCGACATCATCGTGGCGGCCGAGAGCGCCTACTTTCTGCAGGCCTTCCGCCGCATCGGCCTGGTGCCCGACGGCGGCTCGACCTACCTGCTGCCGCGCCTGGTCGGCAAGGCGCGGGCCATGGAGATGATGCTGCTGGGCGACAAGATCCCGGCGGCGACCGCGCTGCAATGGGGCTTGGTCAATCGCTGCGTGCCGGACGACGAGCTGATCGGCGCGGCCACGGCGATCGCCCAGGAACTGGCGCGCGGTCCGGCGGCGTTGGGCGCGATCCGCAAGCTGGTCTGGGACAGCCTGGACGCCGACTGGACCGGCCAGCTGCACGCCGAGCGCAAGGCTCAGAAATTCGCCGGCAAGACCGAGGACTTCATCGAGGGCGTCAGCGCCTTCCTCCAGAAGCGCGCGGCGGCCTTCAAGGGACGCTAGCGGCGGCCTGCAGGGCTCGAAGGATCGTCAGCGCCTCCTCGGCGCGATCAGCCGGCACGAAGACATGGTCGTGGTTCAGCGCCGCGACCATGTTGCAGGCGATCCCGGCTTCGGCGAGCGCGCTCGCCACGGCGGCGGTCAGGCCGACGCCGTCGAGGGCCGAATAGACGTTCAGCGTGATCAGGCCCATCGGCGCTTCGGTCACGAAGCCGGCGGCGCGCGCCGCGTCGGCTTCCAGGATCAGGCTGACGCCCTCGGCCTCGCGGAACATGGCGAGAGGCTCCAGCGCCCGCCAGTCACGGTCACCAGCGGCGCAGAACGCATAGACGCCGCCCTTAAGCTCTGGCGTCATGCCGGCGACCATTTCCCGAGCGCCGCGAACGACTTGCATCAGTCTTTGGAGGCCTGAAGATAGGGCTTGTAGCTCTTCTCTTCGACGATGTCGGAGCCGGCGGCTTCGTTGATGGCCCGCTTGAGAGCCGCGCGGCGGTCGTTGTCGATATAGACCCGGCGGGCAAGGGCCACGAAGTCCGAGCCGAAGTCCTGGCGGCGCTCGCAGTCGCGCTTGCCGTCCTCGATGTCCCACAGGGCGGCGTTGACGGCGGTCAGTTCGGCGGTCAGCCGGGCGATCTCCGCCGTGTCGGGAAGGTGCTCGCGGGCGGTGGCTTCCAGCAGGGCAAGCTCCTTGCGGACATTGGCTTCCTTGGCCGGATCGCCGATGCGCTCGGCCTTGACGCGCAGGATGGTGATCTTGTCGACCAGTTCGCCCGCCGAGATCGGCGCGAGGATGGACATTCAGGACGCTCCGGAAACCAGTTTCTCGAGGGCTGCCCAGACCTTATCGACCGGCAGGGCGCCCATGCCGCTTCCGTAGTCCTCCGCGACCAGCATCTCAAGCCGCGCGGCGGCGGGACGGAACTTCACGGCCTTGCGGCGATCCTGCTGCAGCGACAACAACGGCGCGCCGCCGGCCGCCAGCATGTGGCCGGGCCCGGCGTCATTGGCGACGCCCGCCGCGAGGCGTCCGGCAAGGGCGATGACCAGCAGCGGCCCCTTCACGGGAAGGCCGTCGGTCCGGTTGCGCTCGGGCTGCGGAGCCTGTGGGACCTCGCGGGCGGCGACGGCCGCGTCCTCGGCCTCGTCGGGCCCGAACAAGAACACCGGCGTCCAGCCCTTGGCGACGATCCGGCGCGCCAAGTCGAGGTAGTTCTCCAGCGGCCAGCGCTTGTCCTGTCCACCCGCCCCGGGCGCGAGGCCGACATAGGTCGGGCCGGACGGCAGCAGGATCTCCGCCGCCTTCAGGGCATCGGGATTAGTCAGGGCCAGGGGCCTGGGCGCGCCCTGCCCGTCCGTCGCCAGCGCCAGCAGCCGCGCCAAGCGGTCGGTTACGGCCACCGGCCAGTCCTTGCCTCGCGCCTGCCGCGCGGCCGAGACGAAACGTCCCGCCGCGCCGCGCCGCGCGACACCGCTGCGGCGCAGGTTCTCCTGGGTGTCGATGACGAGGTCGAAGGTGCGCCCGCCGAACGGCTTGGACCATGGCAGACTGTCCAGCGCCTTGGCGCCGTTCGCGCCGTCCAGGATCACCTCGTCGATGTAGCCTTGAACCACGGCCTTCAGCGGTCCGGTGTAGACGGTCTCACCCTTGGCGGCGCACCAGCTGATCCGCGCGTCCGGGAACGCCGCGCGCAGGCCGGCGATGAAGGGCAGCTTGATCAGCCCATCGCCGATCACCTCGCCCATCGAATAGATCAGAACCGTCTGGACCATGGCCGGGCTTAGGCCGCGCCGTGGCCGGCGGTCAATGCGCGATCAGACCGCGACCGGGCACTCGGCCGGGATGGCGACGAAGGTGCCCTCGGCCCGTCGCTTCTCGAAATGCTTCTGGGCGCAGCCGCCCGAGCACAGCAGGCCGGTGTCGGACCAATAGAGTGGCGCCTCGTCCTCGTGCTTGAAGCTGGGCGCGCCCCAGGGCAGGCCGCATTCGACGCAGGACGGGGTCTTGGCCAGCATTACTCTTGAACCTCGGCGGCGGGCTGGATCGTGACGCTCTCGCCGCAGCCACAGGCGTCGGTCTCGTTCGGATTGTGGAACACGAACTTCGAGGAGAGCTTGCTGATCTCGTAGTCGATCTCGGTCCCGATCAGGAACAGCACGGCCTTGGGCTCGATCAGGATGGTGACGCCCTTGTCCTCGACGACCTCGTCGATCGGGCCCTTCGTCTCGGCGTATTCGAAGACGTATTCCTGTCCGGCGCAGCCGCCGTTCTTCACGCCCACGCGCAGGCCGACATAGGCCTTGTCAGCCTTGTCCATGATCTCCTTCACGCGCGCGGCCGCGGCGTCGGTCAGGGTGACGACCTTCGGGCGCGGACGGCGGGGACGTGCGGTGATCGCGGTTTCCATGGCGTTTGAACCGATCAGAACATGTTCAGTTGCAGCTTGGCTTCGTCGCTCATGCGCGAGGAGTCCCACGGCGGATCGAAGACGAGATCGACCGTGCACGACTTCAGGTCCGGGATCTCCAGGACCGCGTCCTTGACCCAGCCCGGCATCTCGCCGGCCACCGGGCAGCCCGGGGCGGTCAGGGTCATCTCGATGGCCACGTCCTTGTCGTCCGAGACGTCGACCTTGTAGATCAAGCCCAGCTCATAGATGTCGACCGGGATTTCCGGATCGTAGACCGTCTTCAGCTTCTCGATCAGCTGGTCGGTCAGCCGGTTCAGCTCGTCTTGCGAGAGAGCCGAAGCGGGTTCGGGAGCGGCGGCGGCGTCGGTCATGAAGCGGCTCAACTGAAGAAACTGCGGGCCTTGGCCAGCGCGTCCACGAACGCGTCGGCCTCGGCCTCGGTGTTATATAGGGCGAACGAGGCGCGAGCGCTCGACGTCACGCCGAAACGGCGCATCAAGGGCTCGGCGCAGTGGGTGCCGGCGCGGACGGCGACCCCATAGCGATCCAGCACCTGGGCGATGTCGTGGGCGTGGGCGCCCTCGACCGTGAAGGACAGCACCGCGCCCTTGCCCGGCGCCTCGCCCAGAATCCGCACGCCATTGACGCCGCGCAGCCGCTCGGCGACGCGCTCGTAGAGGGCGTGCTCGTGGGCGAAGACGGCGTCGCGGTCCAGGCCGTTCAGCCACTCGATCGCCGCGCCCAGGCCCACGGCCTCAAGGATCGCCGGGGTGCCGGCCTCGAAACGATGCGGCGGGTCGGCATAGGTGATCCGATCCAGCGCCACCGAGCCGATCATCTCGCCGCCGCCCTGATAAGGCGGCAGGGCCGCCAGACGCTCGGCCTTGCCGTAGAGCACGCCGATCCCGGTGGGGCCGTACAGCTTGTGGCCGGAGAAGACGTAGAAATCGACGTCCAGCGCTTTGACGTCGACCCTGGTGTGGACCACGCCCTGGCAGCCGTCCAGCAGCACCGGCGCGCCGGCCGCGTGGGCCAGTCGGACGATCTCGGCCACGTCGTTGACCGTACCCAGCACGTTCGACATGTGGGTGACGGCGACCATCTTGGTCTTCTCGGACAGCAGGCCCTTGTAGGCTTCCATGTCCAGGCGCCCGTCATCCAGCACCGGGATGAACTTCAAGACGACGCCCTTGCGCTCGCGCAGGAAGTGCCAGGGCACGATGTTGGCGTGGTGCTCCATCTCGGAGAGCACGATCTCGTCGCCGGCGTTCAGCGACAGGCCAAACGATGACGCGACCAAGTTCACCGCCTCGGTCGCGCTCTTGGTCCAGACGACCTCGTCGCGATCGCCGTTGATGAAGCGCGCGACGGTTTCACGCGCCTTTTCATAGGCTTCGGTCGTTTCATTGGCCAGGGTATGCAGGCCACGATGGACGTTGGCGTAGGAGGTCCGCGCCAGGCCCATCATGGCGTCCAGCACCGCGTCGGGCTTCTGGGCGCTCGCGGCGCTGTCGAGATAAATCAACGGCTTGCCGTGGACTTCTCGCGCCAGGATCGGGAACTGGGCGCGGATCGCGGCGACGTCGTAGGGGGCGTCAAAAGCCATCAGGCCTCGCTCCCCAGCTTGCGGGCGACCCAGGCGCCGGCGACCGCGCGCGCGCCCTCGTGCTCGATGCGCTCAACCACTTCGCCGACAAAGGCCACGGTCAGCATGGCCTTGGCGTCGGCCTCGGGGATGCCGCGCTGCTTGGCGTAGAACAGCACCTCGTCGTCCAGCGCGCCGATCGTGTTGCCGTGGGCGCAGGAGACGTCGTCGGCGAAGATCAGCAGTTCCGGCTTGGCGTCGATCTCGGCCTTGTCCGACAGGATCAGGGCGTGGTGGCCCATCCGCGCGTCGGTCTGGTCGGCGCCCTTCTCGACGACGATCCGGCCCTGGAAGACACCGCGCGCCTGGTCGGCGACCATGCCCTTGGTCAGCTGGCTGGTGGCGCCATCGAGGCCCGCGTGGGTGACGACGCTGGTCAGGTCGGCATGGCGCTGGGCGTCCAGCAGATAGGCGCCGTCGAGGCGGACCTCGGCGTGAGCGCCGGGATGGCGGACGCGGGTCTCGATCCGCTGGCGACGCGCGCCGGAGGTCAGGATGGTCTGGGCGAACTTGGCGCCGGGGGCCAGGGCGACCTCGGCGGTGACGACGTTGACCGCCTCGGCCTCGTCGTCGACCAGCACGATGCGCTCCAGCGAGGCGCCCTCGCCCACGGCGATGTCGAGCGCGACATCGGAGACGTAACCGGCTGCACGACCCTCGTGGCTCTCGAGCACGACGAGGCTCTCGCCGGGTTTCACGACCAGCGCGTGGCTGGCGCCCTGCGAAGCCTTGTCGGCCAGGGCGACGAAGCGAAAGGCCACGACGCCAGAAGAGGCATCGGTCCCAGAGACGCGGCGGCCGTTGACGAACACGGTCTCGGCGTCGGCCAGGCCCGCGAACGGGCCGGCCGGAACCTCGCCGTCATGCGCCAGCGCGACCGGCGGCAGGACCTTCAGCAGGCCCCGCAGGTCGGTCCAGCGCCAGTCCTCGTCGCGCCGCGACGGCAGCGCCGAGAGGTCGCCGGTCTTGAGGGCGGTCGAAAGGGTCAAGCCGCCGCCCCCACGATGCGGTCATAACCCTCGGCTTCCAGCTGCAGGGCCAGTTCCGGACCGCCCGAGGCGACGATGCGGCCGGCGGCCAACACGTGGACCTTGTCGGGTTTGATGTGGTCCAGCAGGCGCTGGTAGTGGGTGATGACCAGCATGCCGCGCTCAGGCGAGCGCAGGGCGTTGACGCCTTCGGAGACGATCTTCAGCGCGTCGATGTCCAGGCCGCTGTCGGTCTCGTCGAGGATGAGGAACTTCGGCGAAAGCATGGACATCTGGAAGATTTCCATCCGCTTCTTCTCACCGCCCGAGAAGCCGACGTTCAGGCCGCGCTTGAGCATCTCGAAGTCGATCTTCAGCGAGGCGGCCTTCTCCTTGGCCAGCTTCAGGAAGGCCGGCGCGGCGATCTCGTCCTCGCCGCGCGCCCGGCGCTGGGCGTTGAGAGCGGTACGGATGAAGGTCAGGGCCGGAACGCCCGGAATTTCCAGCGGATATTGGAACGACAGGAACAGGCCCTTGGCCGCCCGCTCGTTCGGCTCCAGCGCCAGCAGGTCCTCGCCATTGAGCGTCGCAGAGCCCTCGGTGACCTCATAGCCGTCGCGGCCGGTCAGCACGTAGGACAGGGTCGACTTGCCGGCCCCGTTCGGGCCCATGATCGCGTGGACCTCGCCGGCCGGCACGTCCAGCGTGACGCCCTTCAGGATCGGCTTGTCCTCGACGCGGGCGTGAAGGTTCTTGATGGAGAGCATTTAACCGACGGATCCTTCGAGAGAAATCGCCACGAGCTTCTGGGCCTCGACGGCGAATTCCATGGGCAGTTGCTGCAGCACGTCCTTGACGAAGCCGTTGACCAGCAGGGCCACCGACTCCTCCTGGCTGAGGCCGCGCTGTTGGCAGTAGAACAGCTGGTCGTCCGACAGCCGCGTGGTGGTGGCTTCGTGCTCGAACACCGACTGGCCGTTGCGGGCCTCGATATAGGGCACGGTGTGGGCCGCGCAGTCCTTGCCGATCAGCAGGCTATCGCACTGGGTGAAGTTGCGCGCGCCCTTGGCCTTGGGGTGGGCCGAGACCAGGCCGCGATAGGTCGAGGTCGACTTGCCGGCGCTGATGCCCTTGGCGACGATCCGCGAGCGGGTGTTGGCGCCCAGGTGGATCATCTTGGTGCCGGTGTCGGCCTGCTGGTGACCGTTGGTCACGGCGATCGAGTAAAACTCGCCCGAGCTGCCCTCGCCGCGCAGCACGCAGGACGGATATTTCCAAGTGATGGCCGAGCCGGTCTCGACCTGGGTCCACGAGACCTTGGAGCGGTCGCCGCGGCAGTCGGCGCGCTTGGTCACGAAGTTGTAGATGCCGCCCTTGCCGGTCTCGGGATCGCCCGGGTACCAATTCTGGACGGTCGAGTACTTGATCTCGGCGTCGTCCAGCAGAACAAGCTCGACCACGGCCGCGTGCAGCTGGTTCTCGTCGCGCATCGGGGCCGTGCAGCCCTCGAGATACGAGCAGTAGGCGCCCTTGTCGGCGACGATCAGGGTGCGCTCGAACTGGCCGCTGTCCTTGGCGTTGATCCGGAAATAGGTCGACAGCTCCATCGGACAGCGCACGCCCGGCGGTATGTAGACGAACGAGCCGTCCGAGAAGACCGCGCTGTTGAGGCAGGCGAAATAGTTGTCCGAGGTCGGCACCACGCTGCCCAGGTACTGGCGGACCAGTTCGGGGTGCTCGCGGATAGCCTCGCTCATTGAACAGAAGATGACGCCGACGGCGGCAAGCTCCTTCTTGAAAGTCGTGACGACGCTGACGCTGTCGAACACCGCGTCGACGGCGTAACGCGGCGCGCCCTCGACGCCGGCCAAGACTTCTTGCTCCTTCAAGGGGATGCCGAGCTTGGCGTAGACGGCCAGCAGCTCCGGATCGACCTCGTCCAGGCTCTTGGGGCCGTCCTTGGTCTTCGGGGCGGCGTAGTAATAGGTGTCCTGGTAGTCGATCGGCGGATAGCTGACCTTGGCCCAGTCGGGCTCGTCCATCGCCAGCCAGCGGCGATAGGCGTCAAGCCGCCATTCCAGCATCCACGCCGGCTCGTCCTTCTTGGCCGAGATGAAGCGCACGATGTCCTCGGAGAGGCCCTTGGGGGCGAACTCCTGGTCGATTTCGGTCGTGAAGCCGTGCTCGTACTTCTCGAGCGCGGCGACGGTTTCGACAGTCTCTTTGACCGCGGCCACTAAGCCACCTCCCGGCGCCGGGCGCCGATACGCTTCCAGGCGGCGAGCCAGGCGTCGCCGCACTTGATCCAATCGTCTTCCGTGCTCGCCCAGCCGCCACTGATACGCAGGGCGAACGGGGCGAGATCAGCGCGGCCCATGGCTTCCACCACGCGGCTGGCCTTGACCTTGCCCGAAGAGCAGGCGCTGCCGGCGCTGACCATGACTCCGGCTAGGTCCATGTTCATGACCTGGACCTCGGAGCCGAAGCCTTCGCCCGCCAGGCACAACGTCTGGGGAAGGCGATCAGCCCCCTCGCCCAGCACAACCGCGCCCTGCGCCTTGACCCGCTCGGCCAAGGCGTCGCGCCATTGGGCTTGTTCGGCCAGCGAGGCAAGGCCTTCCTGGGCCGCCACGGCGGCCGCGCCGAAGGCCGCGATCCCGGCGACGTTCTCGGTGCCGGCCCGGCGGCCGCGCTCCTGACCACCGCCATGCAGGCGACGGGTCACCGTGGCTCGGGTCCCGGCCACCAGCGCGCCGACGCCCTGCGGACCGCCCAGCTTGTGGGCCGACAGCGCCATGGTGTCGGCGCCGAGGTCCGAGAAGTCGATCGCGATCTTGCCGGCGGCCTGGACGGCGTCGACGTGCAGCCAGCCGTCGTGGGCGCGCACCAGGGCGGAGGCCTTATCCACAACCTGGATGACGCCGGTCTCGTTGTTGGCCAGCATCAGCGCCACCATAGGAATGCCCGCGGCAGCGTCGTGGACGGCCAGAATGGCATCAAGCGCGGCAAGATCGGCGACGCCGCGCGCATCGACGGGAAAGGTCCGGGTCTGACCGGCGGCAAACCGCCCTCCGTCATGAACCGCCTTGTGCTCGACGGCGGACACATACAGGGCGCCGATCGCCAGCGGTGCGCGGCCCATCCGGTAGTCGGGTGTCAGCACCAGGTTGGCCGCCTCGGTCGCGCCGCTGGTGAAGATCACGTGGGCGGGCTCGGTGTTGAGCGCCGACGCCAGCGTGCGCCGCGCGGCCTCGACCTCGGAGCGCACCGCCCGTCCTTCGCGATGGACGGAGGACGGGTTGCCGTCCATCAGCGCGACGCGCAGAAATGCTTCACGCGCCGCTTCGCAGAGCGGCGCCGTAGCATTCCAGTCCATATAGACACGCGCGCTCATCCGGTTTGTTCAGCGTCCCTTGTGAGATAGTCCGTGGCGAATCGCATTTTTCTTGAAATTCCGGTATCGCCTGTCCTAAGAAGCGTCACACGAAGCGGGCCGCCACGTCCTGCGCGGTCCAAACTTTCGAATGGTTCTAAACTAGCTCTTAGAAAAGCTGACTGGTTTCGTCAAGACTGGAATGGCGTTTACGGGCGGTTTTTGGAACTTTCAACATCTGGAGTGAGAATGCCCGAAGTCATCTTCAATGGTCCGGCCGGACGCCTTGAGGGCCGATACCAGCCCTCCAAGCAGAAAAGCGCCCCGATTGCGATCATCCTTCATCCGCATCCGCAGTTCGGAACAACCAGATCGTCTACCAGATGTTCTACATGTTCCAGAAGCGCGGCTTCACCACGCTGCGGTTCAACTTCCGCTCGATCGGCCGCAGCCAGGGCGAATTCGACCATGGCGCGGGCGAACTCTCCGACGCCGCCTCGGCGCTCGACTGGGTGCAGAGCCTGCATCCGGATTCGAAAAGCTGCTGGGTCGCCGGCTATTCCTTCGGCTCGTGGATCGGCATGCAACTGCTGATGCGCCGCCCGGAAATCGAGGGCTTCATTTCGGTGGCCCCGCAGCCGAACGTCTACGACTTCTCCTTCCTCGCCCCCTGCCCGTCTTCCGGCCTGATCATCAATGGCGACGGTTGCGCCGGAAAAGGACGTCACCGGGCTGGTTGAAAAGCTGAAGGCACAGAAGGGTATTCTCATCACCCACAGGACCATTCCGAACGCCAACCATTTCTTCTCCGGCCAGATGGACACGCTGATCGAGGAATGCGGCGACTACCTCGACCGCCGCATGGCCGGCGAACTCGTCCCGGAACCCGCCGCCAAGCGGATCCGGTAGGACTTTGGTTGCGAAGCATCCCGTGTGTATGATACACACGAGCAATGGATAGCCGCGATATCCTTAAAATGCTGAATGACGACGGCTGGGTAGAAGTTGCTCGCCGGGGTTCTCATGTGCAACTCAAGCATCCGCTTAAAA
>CAKZJK010000450.1 GCA_936942565.1 uncultured Caulobacter sp.
GGGGCCGTGCGGGCCTTCAAGGCGATCCAGGGCCGGGAGATCACCGCCACCGGAACCTCGCGCATGATCTGGGTCCAGCCGCGCCAGCGGTGGAAGCCCGCCAGGCTGTCGGCGCCCATCACCCAGACGAACTTCACGCCCGGGAAGCGGGCCTTCAGCACCCGCAGGGTGTCGATCGTGTATTGCGAGGAGAGGCGCGTCTCGGCGTCCGAGACGATCATGCCAGAGCCGCGCGCCCAGCGCCGCGCCTGCGCCATCCGTTCGGCCACGGGCTTGGTCTCGTGCGACGGTTTCAGCGGGTTCTGCGGCGAGACCAGCCAGATGACGCGGTCCAGCTCGAGACGGCGCATGGCCGTCTCGGCCACGTGGGCGTGGCCCTCGTGCGCCGGGTTGAAGCTGCCGCCGAACAGGCCGACGCGCATGCCTGGCTCCAGGTGGAAGCCAAGGCGCTGCGCTGCGGGCCGGCCGGCGTCAGGGACGAGTCTGGCCGGTCCCGCGAACCACATATTTGAACGTCGTCAGTTGCTCGGCCCCAACCGGGCCGCGGGCGTGTAGCTTGTCGGTGGCGATTCCGATCTCGGCCCCGAAGCCGAATTCGCCGCCGTCGGCGAACTGGGTCGAGGCGTTGACCAGCACGATGGCGCTGTCGACCGCGGCGACGAAGGCCTCGGCGGCAGCCTCGTCCTCGGTGACGATCGCGTCGGTGTGGCCCGAGCCGAAGGCGGCGATGTGGGCGGCCGCGCCCTCGACGCCGTCGACCACGGCGACGGAGAGGATCGCGGCCAGATATTCGGTGGTCCAGTCCTCGGTCGTCGCGGCCTTCATCGACGGCGTGATGGCGCGGGCGGCGGCGTCGCCGCGCAGCTCGCAGCCAGCCGCGATCAACGCTTGGGCGATCGGCGGCAGCAGCGTCTCGGCGGCGGCCTTGTCGACCAGCAGGGTCTCGGCCGAGCCGCAGACCGACACCCGGCGCAGCTTGGCGTTGACGACGATGTCGACGGCCTTCTGGAGGTCGGCGGCGGTGTGGACGAAGACGTGGTTCAGGCCTTCCAGGTGGCCCAGCACCGGGGCGCGGGCCTCGGCCTGGACGCGGGCGACCAGGCTCTTGCCGCCACGCGGCACGATGACGTCGACGCCGCCGTTCAGGCCGGAGAGCAGCAGGCCGACCGCCGCGCGGTCGCGCGTCGGCACCAGCGTGATCGCAGCTTCCGGCAGGCCGGCTTCGCGCAGCCCCTCGACCAGGCATTCATGGATCGCGCGGCAGGAGCGGAACGAGTCCGAGCCGCCGCGCAGGATCACGGCATTGCCGGATTTCAGGCACAGTACGCCGGCATCGGCCGTGACATTCGGACGGCTCTCGAAGATCACGGCGATGACGCCGAGCGGCACCCGCACGCGCTCGATCGTCATGCCGTTCGGCCGCTGCCAGCTCTCGGTGACGACGCCGACGGGATCGGCGACGCCGCGCACGACGGCGACGCCGTCGGCCATGGCGGCGACGCGGGCCGGCGTCAGAGTGAGGCGGTCGAGGAAGGACGATGTCATGCCGCCGGCCTTGGCCTC
>CAKZJK010000451.1 GCA_936942565.1 uncultured Caulobacter sp.
CGCCTTGCCGTCGGATCCGGAAGAGCTGAAGGCGCTCGCCCGCGCCCTGCAGGCCGATATCGCCCGCGCCTTCGCGGCCAAGGACGGCTGGTCCGTGAGCCGGACGGTGGCGACCGGCGTGATCTTCCATCTGGGGGTCTTCTGCGCGCTGGGCCTGGCGGCCGGCGCCGCCCTGGCCCAGCTAGCGAGGGGCTAGAGCATTTTCCGATAGGTGTGAAACGGCTATCGGATCGAAAAATGCTCTAAACTTTTGAATTAGAGCCCTTTTTATCCGATCTGATTGGGCCAATCAGATCGGAAAGGGCTCTAGGAGCCGCCTTCCCCGAACAGGGCGACATAAAGATCGCGCGGCTTGACGGGCTTCTCCACCCAGCCCGTCATGCCCGCCTCGCGACAGGCGGCGATCTCCTCGGGCGAGGCCGCGCCGGTCACGGCGATGATCGGGGTCTCGCGATTGGCGCCGCCCTCGCGCAGGCGGCGCGAGGCCTCCAGCCCATCCATGCCGGGCATGCGCACGTCCATCAGGATCGCGTCGAACCTCAGCTCCTCGGCGGCCGCCAGGGCCGAGAGGGCGTCCTCGGCGGTCTCGACCTCGGCGCCGAAGGCCTCGAGCATCCGCGCCAGGGTGCGGCGGTTGATGTCGTGGTCGTCCACCACCAGCACCGCTAGCGGCCGATTGGGCGTGGCCAAGGCGGCGGCCTCCGCCGCGTCCACCGCGGGCGGCGGGGCCCCCTCGGGCGCCGGCAGGGACAGGGTGAAGCACGCGCCGCGATCGCCGCCATCCGCCGCCTTCAGGTCGCCGCCCATCAGGCGCGCCAGGTCGCGGCTGATCGCCAGGCCAAGACCCGTGCCGCCGAACGCGCGCGCGGTCTTCAAGCCAAGCTGCTCATAGGGGCTGAACAGACGGGCGATCTGTTCCTCGGTCAGACCAGGCCCCGTGTCGCACACCTCGATGGACACGAAGCGACGATCGTCCCGCGTCACGGTGGCCACCGTCACGGTCACCTCGCCCTCGGCGGTGAACTTGATGGCGTTGCTGATCAGGTTGTTGAGCACCTGACGAACCCGCATCGGATCGCCGCGCACCCATTGCGGACTGGCCGCGCCGCCTCGCAGCGTCAAGCGCAGCCCCTTGGCGCGCGCGGTATTGCGCCAGAAGCGGACCGTGTTCGAGATCAAGGCGCGCAGATCATGGTCCACCACCTCGACGCCCATGCGGCGCGCCTCGATCTTGGACAGGTCCAGCAGGTCGTTCAGTTGGG
>CAKZJK010000452.1 GCA_936942565.1 uncultured Caulobacter sp.
CCCGCCGCGATCGCGCGGGCGTGAGTCTCGAGCCCCGGATACTTCGGCAGCAGGGACGGGTGGATGTTCAGCATCCGGCCTTCCCACGCATCGACGAGGAATGGCGTCAGGATCCGCATGTAGCCGGCGAGCGCGATGACCTCGATCCCGCGTTCGCGCAGGGCCGCGTCGATCGCGCGCTCGTGCGCCTCGCGGTCCTTACCGAAGGGCTTGCCGTCGACGCACAGCGCCTCGACCCCCGCCTCGGCGGCGATCTCCAGGCCCTTGGCGTCGGGCTTGTTGGCCAGCACCAGCGCGATTTCGAACGGGCAGCCCGGCGCCTGGGCGGCGCGGACCAAGGCCTCCATGTTGGAGCCCCGGCCCGAGATCAGCACGGCGACCTTGGTCTTTTCGCGCATCAAGCCTTGACCAGCTGGCCGCAGATGAAGGCGTCCTCGCCCGCGTTCAGCAGAGCCGCGAGCACCGGCTCGGCGTCGGCCTGGGCCACGATGATGATGAAGCCCACGCCACAATTGAACGTGCGACGCATCTCGTGCTCGGAGATGCCGCCGGTCTTGGCCAGCCAGTCGAACACCGGGGGCATTTCCCAGGCGTTCCAATCAAACTCCGCGGCCAGCCCCTCGGCGATGGCGCGCGGCGGGTTCTCGATAAGGCCGCCGCCGGTGATGTGCGCGCCGCCCTTGATCCGACCCGACTGCAGCAGCGGCAGCAGCGACTTCACATAGATGCGGGTCGGGGCCATCAGGGCCTCGGCCAGCGTCTTGCCTTCCTCGAAGGGGCAGGGGGCGTCCCAGGCCAGGCCCGAGCGCTCGACCACGCGGCGCACCAGCGAATAGCCGTTGGAGTGCGGACCCGAAGAGCCGAGACCGATGATGATGTCGCCCGCGCGCTGCTTGTCCAGCTTCGGCAGGACGCCGTCGCGCTCGACCGCGCCGACCGAGAAGCCCGCGAGATCATATTCGCCGTCGCTGTACATGCCCGGCATCTCGGCGGTCTCGCCGCCCACC
Organism: uncultured Caulobacter sp.; assembly: GCA_936942565.1. Lineage (GTDB taxonomy): Bacteria > Pseudomonadota > Alphaproteobacteria > Caulobacterales > Caulobacteraceae > Caulobacter. The sequence continues at coordinate 1,008 of CAKZJK010000452.1, forward strand.
AGGGCCGAACCGGAGAGCTTGCAACCCTCGGCGATGCCGGCGACCACGCTCTTGGCGACCTCGATATCCAGCTTGCCGGTGGCGAAGTAGTCCAGGAACATCAGCGGCTCGGCGCCTTGCGCCAAGAGGTCGTTGACGCACATGGCCACCAGATCGATGCCCACCGTGGCGTGCATGCCCGCGTCGATGGCGATGCGCAGCTTGGTGCCGACGCCGTCCGTGGTGGTGACCAGTAGCGGGTCGCTGTAACCGGCCGCCTTCAGGTCGAAGAGCGCGCCGAAGCCGCCGAGGCTGGCTTCCGCGCCGGGGCGGCGGGTGGCCTTGGCCAGGGGCTTGATCGCGTCGACGAGCGCATTGCCCGCGTCGATATCGACGCCCGCCTGGGCATAGGTAAGGCCGTTGGGCTGATCGCTCATGGTCGCTCTGGCGCTCGCTCTTAGTCTCTCGGAAGACGGGAACATCCTCCGAACTCGCGGAAATTTTGCGTCCCGGCCCAGCTTCCTGCGTCTTGACGCTTGCAGACTCGGGGGTGCGCGAGGCTATTAGCAGCGGATGAAGCCGATCACCACCACCGCCGAGCTGGCGGCGTTTTGTAATGAGCTTGCGGGCGAGCCTTTCGTCGCGGTGGACACCGAGTTCATGCGCGAGACGACCTACTGGCCCAAGTTGTGCCTGATCCAGGTCGCCTCGCCCACGCACGAAGCCGTCATCGACCCGCTGGCCGACGATATCGACCTGGAGCCGCTGCTGGCCGTGATGCGCGACGAGCGCATTCTCAAGGTCTTCCACGCCGCCCGTCAGGACGTCGAGATCTTCAATAACCTCAAGGCGATGCCCAAGCCGCTGTTCGACACCCAAGTGGCGGGCATGGCGGCGGGCTTTGGCGAGCAGATCGCCTATGACGCCCTGGTGCGCCAGATGCTGCGCATCGAGCTCGACAAGTCCAGCCGGTTCACCGACTGGGCGCGCCGGCCGCTGACCGAGGCGCAGCTGACCTACGCCCTGGCGGACGTCACGCACCTGGCCGCGCTGTTCCCGATCCTGCGCGAGCGCCTCGAGACCTCGGGCCGCCTGGCCTGGGTCGAGGAGGAGATGACCGCCATCTCCGACCCGGCCGCCTATGACGTCGATCCGGAAAAGGCCTGGCGCCGCCTGCGCCCGCGCAAGACGCAAGCCAAGTACTTGGCTGTGTTCAAGGCCGTCGCCGCCTGGCGCGAGCGCACCGCCCAGAACCGCGACCAGCCGCGCGGCCGCATCCTGAAGGACGAGGCCATCGACGAGCTGGCCACCCAGGCCCCGACCAGCCTGGAGGCCCTGAACAACCTGCGCGGCGTGCCCAAGGGCTTTGGCGGCAGCAAGTTCGGTCCCGATCTGCTGGCCGCGATCAAGGCCGCCCTGGCCGATCCGGAAGGCTACGCCCCCGTCGTCGACAAGCCCGGCCCGCCGCCGCCTCAGAACGCTGGCGCCGTCGTCGAACTGCTCAAGGTGCTGCTGAAGGCGAGGGCGGAAGAGGCGGGCGTCGCGTCCAAGCTGATCGCCACGGTTTCGGATCTCGAGAAGATCGCCGCCGACGACAACGCCGCCACCCCGGCCCTGGCCGGCTGGCGCCGTGACGCCTTCGGGGCCGACGCCCTGAAGATCAAGCGCGGCGAGCTGGCCCTGGTGCTGGATGGCGCCAAGGTGCGTGTGGTCGAGGTCCGGCGCGCGCCCAAGGCGAGCTGACCGGGCCAGTCGTGCTCAAAAGCGGCGCTCCCGGCGGTCTTGGGCCGGCGGGAGCGCTGATTTGTACTCGAATCGGGCCATCGCCCGAATCGCCACCGGACTTGTGAACAGGTTTGACGGTAGAACGGCGGCCGTGAGGGGCGAGGCGCGCCTGTGGGGGTAGAGTTGCGTGAATTCTGGGGGCGTCTAGCGGTCGACTATCGCGCCGCCGCGATCTCGCGCCGCCGCCAGGTTCCGCTGCGCATCTTCGTCGCCGTCTGCCTGTGCCTGATCGGCATGGCGCTGCACGGCATGCCCTTCCTGGCGCCATGGGTCCTCGTCTACGGGCCCGTCCAGCTGGTTGAGCTCTACGCGATCCGTGCTTTCCTGGACTCCTCTCGGCCAGAGCGTCGGATCGGGTTCAATCTGCTCGTCGACTTCGCGATTGCGGTCGTGTTCGGCGCGCTGGCCATCCCCTTCTGGCAGGCCGGAACGCCGGTGACCTCGGCGGGCGCGATCCTTCTGTTGTCCGGGTCGGTGTTCACCGCGCTGATGGGCGCGGAGGGGTGTCTCGTCGCCTTCCTTTGCGCGGTCGCGCCGCACCTGGCCTATCTGGTGATCACGCCCCTCGTGGTCGGCGCGCATCGCGACCCCTACCTGCCGCACTTCATCCTGGGCGTGGGTCTCTTCTGCCTGACGGTGTCGCTGACCTTCCTATGGTCGCGAAGGACGCTGCTGGCCGAGCGCGCGGCGCGTCAGGCGGCCGAGGCGCAGACCGCGGCGAAGTCGGCCTTCATCGCCATGGTCAGCCATGAGTTGCGAACCCCCATCAACGCCATCGTCAACAGCGCGGCCACGCTCGAGGGCGCCAGCGAGGCCGAGCGCTCCGCGGCCGCGCTGATCGCCGGCGAGCGGCTGACCCAGGTTCCCAGTCCGTTCGTCATCGGGCTGCTCGCCTATCAGGCGATCTGGGTCGTCGGCACCACGTTCACGATCTGGTTCGCGCTGATCAAGGCCTATTCGGCGAGCAAATTGTCGGCATTTACCTTCATCACCCCTTTATTCGGGGTCGTGGCGAGCTATTTCATCCTGCATGATGCCCTGACGCTGGCCTTTGGCCTGGCTGCCGTGCTTGTGATCCTTGGGCTTTTTCTCGTCAACCGCCCGAACCGCGCGGTCC
>CAKZJK010000453.1 GCA_936942565.1 uncultured Caulobacter sp.
TGCTCCAGCTTGGCTTCCAGGCGCTCGATCAGCGTGAAGGCGTCGGCCGTGGCGCCGGCGAAGCCCGCGACGACCTTGCCGCCGGCCAGGCGCCGCACCTTGCGGGCGTTGCCCTTGACGACGGTTGGGCCCATTGACACCTGTCCGTCGCCGGCGATCACGGTCTGGCCGTTCTTGCGCACCGCCAGGATCGTGGTGCCATGCCAGTCGGGGAAGTTGGAAGAGTTGCCTTGCATGGCTTCGCATGTGGCGAGGCGAAGGCGGAGGGTCAAGCGCGTTGGGGTTTTCGCAAGACGAGGTCGAACGCTACGCCCGCCACTTGGTGTTGCGCGAGGTGGGCGGTCCGGGCCAGCAGAAGCTGAAGGCGGCCAAGGTGCTGATGGTCGGCGCCGGCGGTCTCGGCGCGCCTGCGGCGCTCTATCTGGCGGCCGCCGGCGTGGGGACGATCGGCCTCGTGGATCCCGACGTGGTGTCGCTGTCGAACCTGCAGCGTCAGATTCTGTACGCCGAGACTGACGTGGGTCGGCCCAAGGTCGAGGCCGCCAAGGACCATCTCGCCGCCCTCAATCCGCATGTGGCCGTCGAGACCCATCCCGTCTGGCTCAACGCCGAGAACGCCGGCGACCTCGTCCAGCAATACGACCTCGTCCTGGACGGGACCGACGACTTTTCCACCCGCTTCGCCGTCAGCGACGCCTGCCTGGCGCATGGCAAGCCCCTGGTCAGCGGGGCCCTGGGCCGCTGGACCGGCCAGGTCGGCGTGTTCCACGGAAAGCCCTGCTATCGCTGCCTGGTGCCCGAGGTCCCGCCGGACGCCGAGACCTGCGCGCTCGTGGGCGTGGTCGGGGCCCTGGCCGGGGTGATCGGCTCGATGATGGCGCTGGAGGCGGTCAAGCTGATCACCGGCGCCGGCGAGCCGCTGTCGGGCAAGCTCTTGATCTACGACGCCCTGGCGGCCGAGACGCGGACGGTCAGGATCGGGGCGGACCCGGCCTGTACCGCTTGCGGCGCGAGCTGACAGGACGGATCGCCGCGTCCGGGCTCCTACGGAAGCGACGGGCGGCCGGTCATCGGCTAAGGCCTGCCCGCGTACCGCTGGAGTAGCAAAAGCCATGAGCCGGATCGCCCTGCCAAGCCTGCAAGCCAAGGTGATGTCGGCGGAAGCCGCCGCCGCCCTGATCGACCCCGCCAGCACGGTGGGCATGAGCGGCTTCACCGGCTCGGGCTATCCCAAGGCCGTGCCGCTGGCCCTGGCCAGCCGGATCGAGGCCGAGCACGCGGCGGGCAACAAGTTCCGCCTGCGCGTCTGGACCGGCGCCTCGACGGGCCCGGAGCTGGACGGCGCCCTGGCCAAGGCCGACGGCATCGAGTTTCGCCTGCCCTACAACTCCGACCCCATCGCCCGCGACAAGATCAATCGCGGCGAGATGGACTATTTCGACATGCACCTGTCCCAGGTCGCGCCGATGGCGTGGCAGGGCTTCCTGGGACCGCTGGACACCGCCATCATCGAGGTCAGCGGCATCCGCGCCGACGGCTCGCTGATCCCCTCGTCCTCGGTCGGCAACAACAAGACCTGGATCGACCGCGCCTCGAAGGTGATCCTCGAGGTCAATCGCTGGCAGAACCCGGCGCTGGAGGGGATGCACGACATCTATTACGGCACGGCCCTGCCGCCGAACCGCGTGCCGATCCCCCTGACCCGCCCCGACCAGCGCATCGGCGAGCCCTATTTCCGCTGCGATCCGTCCAAGGTCGTGGCGGTGGTCGAGACCGACTCCCCCGACCGCAACCTGCCGTTCGACGCGCCCGGCGAGGACCACAAGGCCATCGCCGGCCATCTCTTGGAATTCTTCCGTCACGAGGTCGCCAAGGGCCGCCTGCCGTCGTCCTTGCTTCCGCTGCAGTCCGGCGTGGGCAACATCGCCAATGCGGTGATGTCGGGCCTGGTCGACGGGCCGTTCGACAACATGACCGCCTATACCGAGGTGCTGCAGGACGGGATGCTGGAGCTGATGGAGTCCGGCAAGCTGCTGACCGCCTCGGCCACCGCCTTCTCGCTGAGCCCCGAGGCCGCCGCCACCCTGAACGCCGACATGGCCCGCTTCCGCGACCGCCTCGTCCTGCGCCCGCAGGAGATCAGCAACCACCCGGAAGTGATCCGGCGCCTGGGCTGCATCGCCATGAACGGCATGATCGAGGCCGACATCCACGGGGCGGTGAACTCCACCCACCTGATGGGCTCGCGCATCCAGAACGGCATCGGCGGCAGCGGCGACTTCGCCCGCAACGCCTATGTCTCGATCTTCATGGCCCCCTCCACGGCCAAGGGCGGCAAGATCTCGACGATCGTGCCGAAGACCCCGCACGTCGACCACATCAACCAGGACGTCCAGATCCTGGTCACCGAGCAGGGCCTCGCGGACCTGCGCGGCCTGTCGCCCCGCCAGCGGGCCGAGCTGATCATCGAGAACTGCTCGCACCCGGACTATCGCCCGGCGCTGAAGGACTACCTGGCCCGCGCCCGCCGCGACTCCTACGGCCAACAGTCGCCGACCCTACTGATGGAGGCCTTCGCCTGGCACCAGCGGTTCGTCGAGACCGGCGACATGAGGCCGAAATGAGCGAGGTGGCCGAAGCTCAAGCCGCCGAGACCGCGTTCGACCAGATCGGCGGCGCGGCCCGCGTCCAGGCGGTGGTCGAGGCGTTCTACGACCTGATGGACGGTGACCCGGCCTATGCCCGGCTGCGGGCGATCCACGCGCCGGACCTGACGCCGATGCGCGCCTCGCTGGCGGGGTTCCTCACCGGCTGGCTGGGCGGGCCGAGAGACTGGTTCGCCGCGCGGCCGGGCGTCTGCATGATGTCGCTGCACCGCGCGATGCCGATCGACGCCGAGCTGGCGGGGCAGTGGACTGACGCGATGGGCCGGGCGCTCGATCAGGCGGGCGTGGAGGCCGAGATGGCGCAGGCGCTGCGCGAGGTGTTCGGGCGGATGTCGGGGAATATGACGACGCGGTGAGGGGATGGTTAGAGGCCTAGCGCCTTAGGCGCTGTCCGAACCACTTCATTCATGGCGTTGTCGTCGAGGCATCCGAAATCAAACGCGCGCAGTCTAACGCCCTCCTTGCCTATCACACGAACGACGGCGCCATCCTGGTCAGGGATGTAGTTGGTGCATGACGTGACACTAGGAAACCTGCCTTCTGGAAGCATGTAAGGCTCAAGGCTTCGCCTAAATGTCTCGTATTGAGCCGTTGTCACCTGCCTTATCTCGCGCTTTCGCTCCCAATGCCGGTAGTTGCCGCGCCAGCGCCCCTTCTCGATGCGCAATTCTCCAGCCGCCGTCACCACGAAGCTCGTGGTCTCGCAGCGCCCGCAGAATGGGGGCGGCTGCGGCTCGAACGAGATTTGCTCGATGCCTCCGCCCGACGCAGATCGACTAGCGCAGCCGTAAAGGGCGGCTGCGGCGATTGGTGCGACGAAGATGACGGCTAACCTCATGGCTCGACCGTGCCACGGTCGGGTTGGGTCTGGATAGGTCGCCAGCCGACCCCGCGAGGTCGGTGCGAACCTTACATCTCTTGGAGGCTGCAGCGTGCAGGGCTGTCCGGGTTGGTCAAGGACCGGCCTCCGGCCGGCCGCGCGGCGGCGACGCGAAGCGTCGTCCTTGAGCAACCCGGACAGCCCCGCGATCGTCTCGCCGTGAGATGTAAGGATGTCTCCCGTCGCGGGGACGGGAACGGCAAAAGCCCTTCTCCTCCCCCATCGGGGGAGGGGGACCAGCGAAGCTGGTGGAGGGGCCCCCGTGCGGTGGGGCTACATCCTGTGGTCGGCCGCTTTCCGCACTTCTGATCCTATAGGGGCGTCGCCAGCTCGGCTG
>CAKZJK010000454.1 GCA_936942565.1 uncultured Caulobacter sp.
CCCGCCGATCACGAACGATCGCTTAGAGAACCACGCCCAGGACAGCGCCGGCCACGGCCAGGGCGAGAACCAGGAAATAGCCGCCCGCGAGACGGTCGAAGGCGTTTTCAAAAGCGTTTACGTAGCGAAGCATATCGGTAGCCCCTCATGCATTATTTGCGTCCGGGTCCACCATGAACCCTCGGCACACCCTGAAGCGAACCAATCTGGACGATGCTTAGATAGCGCAAATCTAAACGCCGTCAAGATGATCTTTACAGCGTTTGGATGAAATTTTAGAAAGCTATGGTTAGAGTGAGACCGATGACCACCGCCACCGCCGAATCCCGCCCCTATCACCACGGCGATCTCAGCCGCGCGCTGGTCGACGCCGCTCGGAAAATTCTCGAGACCGACGGCCCCGCGGCCCTGTCGCTCCGGGCCGTGGCGCGCGAGGCCGGCGTCAGCCCCGCCGCGCCCTACCACCACTTCAAGGACAAGGCCGAGTTGCTGGAAGCGGTGGCCCATGAAGGCTGGGTCGAGCTGGATCTCGCCCTGTCTAAGGCGCGCGCCGCGACGGAGCACCCCAGCGAACGCATGAGCAACCTGGGCGTGGCCTACGTCTGCTTTGCCCGCGACAACCCCGCCATCTATCGCGTGATGTACGACTGCTCACGGGACAAGGACGCCCTGCCCGACCAGTTGAAGGAAGGCGGCGCCTATTGCCAGGTGCGCGACACCTTGGCCGAGCAGTCCAAGACGCCCCTGGCCGAAATCGACTTGGAACTCGCCACCATCGCCGGCTGGTGCGCGGGGCACGGTCTGGCCGAGATGATCGGCTTCAAGCAATTCGCGCATCTGAAGGAGATGCTGGGCGGAGAAGAGGCCTTCCTGCGCGCGGTATTCCAGCATCTAGGCATGTTCTCGAAGTTCGCCGAAGACTGAGCGTGTCCTTCGTCACCCGGTTCGCCCCCTCCCCCACGGGTTACCTGCACCGCGGCCACGCCTATTCCGCGCTTACCGCCTACAAGGCCGCGCGAGAGGCCGACGGTTGCTTTCTGCTACGCATCGAGGACATCGACGTCACCCGCAGCCGCCCAGAATACGAGGCCGCGATCCTGGAAGACCTGGCGTGGCTGGGCCTGTCTTGGGAACGCCCCGTCCGTCGGCAGTCCGAACATCTGGACGACTATCACGCCGCGATCGAGACCCTTCGGTCACGCGGCCTCGTCTATCGCTGCTTCAAGACCCGCAAGGAGATCGACATCGGCCGCGCCCCGCACGAGCCGGCCGTTCCCTATGTGGGCGCGCCCTTGCCACCCGCCGAGGAAGCCGAGCGCCTGGCGCGCGGCGAGGCCTTCGCCTGGCGTCTTTCGCTGGCGGCGGCCCGCCAGACCCTGGGCGGCTTCGAGACCCTGACCTTCGAAGAGGAAGGCGCTGGCCCGAACGGCGAGACGGGTCTGATCCAAGCGCGCCCCGAGACCGCGGGCGATATCGTCCTGGCCCGCAAGGACGTGGGCGTGGCTTATCATCTGGCCGTCGTGCGCGATGACGCCCTGCAGGGCGTCACCCACGTGATCCGGGGCCATGACCTCTTCGAGGCGGCCCACATTCAGCGCCTGTTGCAAGCGCTGCTCGATCTCCCGACTCCGATCTATCACCACCACGGCCTGCTGGTCGGTCCCGACGGCAAGCGCTACGCAAAGCGCGACAGGGCTCAGACACTGCGAGAGCTCCGCGCGGCTGGCGTCCGCCCCGAAGCGCTTCGCAAGGAACTGGGCTTTACCTGATCAGGCCTTGCCGGCTTGCTCCACCAGCTGCCCCATGGCCTTCAGGTAGTTCGCGAACGCCCCCCTTCCGGCCTCGGTCAGGCGCACGCGCGTCAGGGGTTTGCGGCCGACGAAGCTCTTGTCGATCGCCACATAGCCGGCGTCTTCGAGCTTGCGCAGATGGACCGACAGGTTGCCCTGGGTGACCTCGAGAAGATCCTTCAGCTCGGTGAAGTCGGCGACCTCCGCGCTGGCCAGGTAGGCGACGATCCCCAGCCGCACCCGACCATGGATGACGTCGTCCAGCCCGCTGATGTCGAACTTGGCGCTCACCGCGGGTCTCAGGGCGCCGGACGCAGGGCTTGGCGCATCATGTGGAAGCCTGGAACCATCATGAAGACGAACAGGCTCAAGCTGGAGATCAGCAGATAGAGGTCGGGCCGGTCGATCAGCAGGCCCAGCGCCACGCCCGCGACGAGCCAGCCAGCCGAGACAAGCGCTGTCCAGGCCCGCTTGCGCAGCGTGAACACGACAAACCAGACCGCGCCCTGAACGATGAACACCACCGCCGGCTGGAAGAGCCAATATTTGAAGTCGTGATGCCGGACGGCCGCCGCGGCGAACACCACGATCAGGGCCAGGTTCGCCAGACCCGTCGCGGAAAAGGCCGCGTTGACCGCGCGGTTGGCGGCTCCGACTTGCGGTCGCTTGCGGTCGATGACGATCACCACGGTCATGAGGATCGCGAAGATCACGGTCGGCAGCCAGGCCAGCAGCAGGTTGCCGAGCGGCGGCATGACCAGCGCGCCCTTCACTTGAGCGAAATGGCCCAGCGTCTGCACCCCATACAGCAAGCCCGCCGCGCCATAGAGAGCCGCGCCTGGCGCGCCGAGGCCGCCACGCTCGCCGCCGCCTTCGGCGATGGTGCGCAGGAACGCCAAGTCGTCGCGGACCGTCTTCAGTTCGTCGTTCATACCGCTTCCTTCTTGGACATCATGACGGGTCACAGGATTCGCCCCAACAGCGGCGCGCGACGCAGGACCATCGTTGTCAGCCAGCCCAGCGCCACGGCGCCGGCGAAGACGAGCGCGCCCTTGACCAGACCGCTCCAAGCCTGGGGCAGCAGCAGCCAGGCCAGCCAAGACACGAAGGCGTAGTGGGTCAGATAAAGCCCATAGGCGTTGGCCCGCAGGCTCGCCCCGACCGGTCCCGCGCGGCGCGCGAAGCGCAAGGCGACGGCCAGCGCCGCGAGCGACAGCGCCGCGCAAGCCAGGGCGAAGCTCAGTCCTCCGGCCAGGTCCAAGACCGTTCTGGACGGCGGATTTGGCGAGAACGCCATGCCCAGGACGGCCATGGTGGCGACGACCGGCGGGATTGGAGCCAGGCACCAGAGCCACCAACGCCGGGCGAGCTTCCCAGCGGGATCGGTGAGCCCCTGGCCCACACCCGCCGCGCCGACGGCGATCCCGGCCAGGAAGTAGACGAAGTAGTGACCGATGCGCGCGGTCTGGATGGCGAACGGGCCAACCAGGGTCCAGTGGCCGAACGGCGTGGTCATGACCAGAGGCAGGTAAGCCAGGGCGCTGACGGCGGCGAGCCCCCAGAAGAACCGCGCGGGCTTGCGATCCGCCCCGCTGGCCAGGACGCCGAGTTCATCCGCGACGCCGGGAAATAGCGCGTGGACACTCGCGATGATCGCGCCGAAAGCCAGCAGCACCCACAGGAACCAGGCGGGTCCGCTGGGCCAGAATGGCAGGTGAACCCAGGCCTGGGCGAACGCCGACAGGGACGGAGCGCCACCTGACTGCAGCCAGGCTGGAAAATAGGCCAAGGGCGCCAGGAAAGCCGCGCTCAGCACGAAGGGAACGCCCAACCTTAGCGCCCTGGCCTTCAGGAAGCCGCTGGCCCCTTTCGCCCGGAGACCGCCCGCGACGAAGAGGCCAGAGATGAAGAACATCAGCGACATGAAGAAGAGGTCGTTGATCAGGGTCAGAAGACCAAACGGCGCGAACTTCCGCGGATCCACGACCGGAAAGGCCGTCCACAGGATGGGCTGAGCGTCGAACGCCTTCGGCGGCGGCGCGTAGGGATTGTAGATCAGCACCGTGTGGTGGGCGACGACCAGCAGCGTGACGAAGGCGCGGAGCGCGCCGATCGGCGCGTTGCGGCCGCTCTCGCCGCCGCCCAGCGTGTTGTCCGGGACCTTGAGAAGCGCGTGCATGACTGGATCTCCTCCTTGAGCCGGGGAGACGATGCTTCAACTTGTTTGTTTTGTAAACTAGTCTGCGCAAAGAGCGCCCTGACGCGATCGGGTCGACCGGGCAACGCCGTCAACGGCTCCAGTAGTGATAGCGATAGGCGGGCTCGAAGCCCTCGTCGGCGTAGAGGGCTATAGCCGGGGCGTTGTCCGCCTCGACCTGCAGCCAGGCGCGCTCGACGCCCCTTTGACGCGCCTCGGCGAGCAGAGCGCGCAACACCCGACGCGCCAGGCCCTTGCGACGATGAGCCGGAACCGTGCGCATGCCAAAGACCCCGGCGAAACCGCCGCCCAAGGCCGCGACGCCGATGGCGGCCGGCGCGCCGTCGATGTCCAGCTTGGCGAAGCAGGCTGGCGGCGGCATTCGCCCCAAGGCCTCGATGCGCTCGCGGCCATCCTCCGGATCCCCGGCCGAGGCCGTGAAAACCGCTTCGAAGGTCGCGTCGGGCGTGGACAGCAGACGCACCGACGGGTCTCCCTCCCCCGTCGTCCCGCCGGCCATGACAAGCGTCTCCTTGCCGCCGCCATAGCCTCGCGCGGCGAGATCGGCCGGCGCGACGACGCCGTCCGTCAGCTTGAAACGCGGCGGCAGCCCGCGCGCCGAGAACCAGGCCTCGACCGCCTCGATCGCGGCTTCGGGATCGCGATCCGGCGCTCCGAGCGGCCAACAGGCGTTGATGCGCATGGAGTGTCCGGACGAAGCGTTCAGCCGCCAGCCGCCCAGCCTTTCCCGCTCGCGCGCGGGCCAGGCGTCGTCGGCGATCGGTTCGAGAATCGTCGGATCGATCACTTCTCGGCCAGCAGCCTCTCGACGAGGCCCCGGACCTCGGGCGCCGCCCAGTCGGCCGGACCGGTCATGCGGGCGCGCTCGCGGCCCTGGCGATCATAGATCACGGTGGTCGGGAAGCCGCCGGCCTTGGGAGCAAGCGCGAACGACAGCTTGTAGGACGGGTCGCGATAGGTCGTCAGCGGCGGGTTGGCGGCCATCTCGGCCTGGACGAGGTTCAGGTCGCTGTCGCGATCGACGCTGATCGGCAACACGGTCACGGGCTGGGTGGCATAGGCGGCCTGCAACTTGGCCAGGGTGGGCATCTCGGCCTTGCACGGCGCGCACCAGGTGGCCCACAGATTCATGACCACGACGCGGCCCTTGAAGTCGGCCAGGGTGGCGGGCTTACCGTCCAGGCTCGTGAACACCGTGGCCGGCGCGGCGCGGGGGCTGGCGGGCACATCCAGCTTTTCCAGCGTCCCCTTCTTGAATTCTCTGAGGTCGGCGGGCCCTTGGGGTTTGAACGAAGCGGTGGCGATGACGTATAGAACCGCCGCCACGCCGACGAGGATGACGCCCGCAAGCGCCAGTCTCAGAGGATTGCGCTTCACCGCGCCCGGCTCGTTCTGACCCGACTGGACTTCGTTCATATGACCGACCACGCCTCCGATACGCCCCAGGCCGCCAAGGGCCAGGGCCAAGCCATGTGGGGCGGTCGCTTCTCGGCCAAGCCCGCCGAGCTGATGCAAGCCATCAACGTCTCCATCGGCTTCGACAAGCGCCTTTGGGCGCAGGACTTGGCGGGCTCCCGCGCCCACGCGCGGATGTTGATCAGCCAAGGTGTGATTGCAAGCGCCGATGGCGAGGAAATCCTGAAAGGCCTCGACGCCATCGAGGGCGAGATCGCCGCCGGGGCCTTCCCGTTCCGCGACGAGTACGAAGACATCCACATGAACATCGAGGCCCGGCTGCGCGAGCTGATCGGCCCGACGGCCGGGCGGCTCCACACCGCCCGCTCGCGCAACGACCAGGTGGCGGTCGACTTCCGCCTGTGGGTCCGTGACGCCTGCGACCGCTCCGTTGGACAGCTGGAAGCGCTACAAAAGGCCCTGCTGGCCCAGGCCGAGGCCTATGCCGACGCCCTGATGCCGGGCTTCACCCACCTGCAGCCGGCCCAGCCGGTGACCTTCGGCCATCACCTGATGGCCTATGTCGAGATGTTCGGCCGCGACGCCTCGCGGTTCCGCGACGCCCGCGCTCGCATGAACGAATGCCCGCTGGGCGCCGCGGCCCTGGCCGGTTCGCCCTTCCCGATCGATCGCCACCAGACGGCGGCGGCGCTGGGCTTCGATCGTCCGACCGCCAACTCGCTGGACAGCGTTTCCTCGCGCGACTTCGCCCTGGAGGCCCTGTCGGCCGCCTCGATCACCGCCACGCACCTGTCGCGCCTGGCCGAGGAGATCGTGCTGTGGACGACGCCGATGTTCGGCTTCATCAAGCTGACCGACGCCTTCACGACCGGCAGCTCGATCATGCCGCAGAAGAAGAACCCCGACGCGGCCGAGCTGATCCGCGCCAAGGTCGGCCGCATCCTGGGCTCGCTGACCACGCTGACCGTCGTCATGAAGGGCCTGCCGCTGGCCTATTCCAAGGACATGCAGGAAGACAAGGTCCCGACCTTCGAGGCCTTCGACGCTCTCGAGTTGGCCCTGCTGGCCATGGCCGGCATGGTCACCGACCTGACCCCGAACACCGACAACATGGCCAAGGTGGCCGGCGCGGGCTTCTCGACCGCCACGGACCTGGCCGATTGGCTGGTCCGGACGCTGAACATGCCTTTCCGCGACGCGCACCACGTGACAGGTTCGGCCGTGAAGACCGCCGAAGGTCTTGGCGTTGATCTGGCCGATCTTACCTTGGAGCAGTTCCAGGCGATCGAGCCCCGGATCACCCAGGACGTCTACGCTGTCCTGACCCCGGCCGCCTCGGCGGCCAGCCGCATGAGCTATGGTGGGACCGCCCCCGCCCAGGTCCGCGCCCAGATCGCGCGTTGGAAGGAAGTTCTGGCATGACGCTGCGCCCCGTTACCCTGCTCGCGCTGACCGCCCTGGCCGTCACGGCCGCCGCCTGCGGCAAGCAAGGCGCGCTTGAGCGTCCCGCGCCGCTCTGGGATCCGGTCAAGAAAGCCGCCTGGGAAGCCGAGCGCCGCGCGGCCTCGGCCCAGGCCAATCAGCCGGCCCGCGCCGGCGGCACGCAGGAAATCCAGGACCCGGCGTCCAGCAATCGCACGATCCGCGCCGCGCCGCTGCCCGGCACCAAGGATCCGTTCGGCGGTCCGTCCGCCGCCGGCTTCCCCGGCGCCACGCCCAACTAGGACCTCGCGTTGAACCATTTTGAATACGGCCCCGAGGGCCTGGCCTGCGAGGGCGTCCCCTTGGCCAAGATCGCGGCCGAGGTCGGCACGCCGGTCTATGTCTATTCCAGCGCCACGCTGGAGCGGCACTTCACGGTCTTCCGCGACGCCCTGGTCTTGGCTGGCGTCGTCGATCCGCTGATCGCCTATGCGGTGAAGGCCAACTCCAACGTCGCGGTGCTGAAGGTGCTCGGCGACCTGGGGGCTGGCGCCGACACGGTTTCGGAGGGCGAGATCCGCCGCGCGCTGGCGGCGGGCATCCCCGGCAAGCGCATCGTCTTCTCCGGCGTCGGCAAGACTCGCCGCGAGATCGCCTTCGCCCTGGCCACCGGCGTCGCCGAGATCAATGTCGAGTCCGAGCCGGAGCTCGACCTGATCGCGCAGGTCGCCGCGAACATGGGCGTGAAGGCCAAGGTCGCCTTCCGCGTCAATCCGGACGTCGCGGCCGGCGGCCACGCCAAGATCGCCACCGGCAAGTCCGAGAACAAGTTCGGCGTCTCGTTCGCCGAGGCCGCGCGCCTCTACGCCAACGCCAGCAACAATTCGAGCCTCGAGCCCGTCGGCGTGGCCTGCCACATCGGCAGCCAGATCACCGATCTGGAGCCAATGCGCGCCGCCTTCACCAAGATGCGGGGCCTGGTCGAGCAATTGCTGGGCGAAGGCCTGTCGGTCGAGCGTCTGGACTTGGGCGGCGGCCTTGGCGTTCCCTATTTCAACAGTCCCGAACCACCCTCGCCCGCCGCTTTCGCCGCCATGGTCGGCGAGGTCACCCGCGGCCTCCCCGTCACCCTGGCCTTCGAGCCCGGCCGCGTGATCGCCGCCAACGCCGGCGTGCTGGTCAGCGAGGTCGTGCACGTCCATGAGCGCCCGGAAGGCCGCAAGTTCCTGGTCATCGACGCGGCCATGAACGACCTGATCCGGCCGGCGATGTACGACGCCTTCCACGACATCCGCCCGGTGATCCAGCGTGGCGGCGAAACCGTCTACGACGTGGTGGGGCCCGTCTGCGAGACGGGCGACACCTTCACCCGCGATCGCGCCCTGCCCCCGTTCACGACCGGCGACCTCGTGGCCTTCATGTCGGCGGGCGCGTACGGCGCGGCCATGGCCAGCGAATATAACACCCGCCCGCTCGTCCCCGAGGTGCTGGTGGACGGCGACCGCTACGCCGTTATCCGCAAGCGCCCGACCTATGAGGAAATCCTGGCTCGCGATCTGGTCCCAGACTGGGTTTAAGTAGTCGTACGGACAGAAACTCTTCTCAATCGTCACGCTAGATTAACCGCGATCACCGACCTTCGACCCGGTTTGGGGCGTGGAGTGTCTTTGGTGAGCAGCTTCATAGAGTTCGACAGTATCGAGGCTCAACGAAAAGTGGGCGGGCATCTGGTGCTCGTCTGCATCGCGGCCCTGGTGCTGATCACCCCCGCGGCCAGCCTGTTCACGGGCGGCAAATCGACCCTGGCGCTGGCCGGCGGTTCGGTTCTGCTCGCCGCGATCGGCTGGGGCGGCTGGGCGATCTGGCGCGACAACGCCGCTCAACGCATTTCGTCAGGTCAGCCTGTTCGTCGCGGCCTTCGCGGGTCACGCCCTGCAGCCCGAAGCCCGCATGGCCTATCTCGCCGCCCTGGCCCTGATGGTGGCCTATGGCGACTGGCGCGCCGTCGCCGTGGCCGCCTGCACGGTTATCGCCATCGAGATCGCCGGCGCCCTGTTCGCTCCTAGCCTGCTGATGCCCGGCGAGGTCACCTTCCTCCGCGTCGCCCTGAGCGCCGGCGTCACCCTCGCCACCGCCTGGTCGCTGGTCTGGCTGACGGCCAGCGTCTCGCGCCTGTTCGTCACCGTCACCGCCCGCACCGACAAGGCCCTCGACGCCGCGGCCCGCGCCGACGCGGCAAACGCCGACGCCGAGGCCCAGCGCGCCGCCCGCGACGCTGCAAACGCCGAGCAGGCCCGCCAGAAGGCCGCTCTCGAAGCCGAGCAGACCCAGGTTGTCGAGGAACTGGCCGAAGCCCTCGCCCACCTGTCGCGCGGCGACCTGACCTGGCGCCTGACCCAGACCTTCGCCGCTCGCTACGAGCCTCTGCGCGCCGACTTCAACGAGGCGCTGAGCCGCCTCCAAGCCGCCATGCGCGAGATCGCCGGCAACGCCGCCAGCATGACCGCCGGCGTCGCCGACATGTCGCGCGCCTCGGACGAGTTGGCTCGCCGCACCGAGCACCAGGCCGCCAGCCTGGTCCAGACGACGGCCGCCCTCGGCGAGATCACCGTCGCGGTCCAGCACACCGCCGAGAACGCCAACCAGGCCAACGCCGCCGCCGCCGCCGCCCGCCAGGAGGCCGAGCGCTCCGACCCCGTGGTCAGCGAGGCCGTCGAGGCCATGACTCAGATCGAGACGTCGTCCGGCCAGATCGGCAAGATCATCGGCGTCATCGACGAGATCGCCTTCCAGACCAACCTGCTGGCCCTGAACGCCGGGGTCGAGG
>CAKZJK010000455.1 GCA_936942565.1 uncultured Caulobacter sp.
CCGAGGCCCTGCGCGCCGACCAAGACCGCAACGCCGCTATTTTGGCTCGCATTCCGGCCGGTCGCTGGGGCCGTCCCGAGGACATCGGCGGCGCCGCCGTGTTCCTGGCTTCGTCGGCTTCCGACTATGTCCAGGGGATTACTCTGCCCGTGGATGGCGGCTGGCTGGCCCGCTGACGAAATAAAAACACGCAATCGGCCGATGGTAGCGCAACCATCGTGCCGGGTGGGTTTTCTCGCCGTATGAACAGGGCTAGAGGGCGCCCTTGCGTCAGGCCTCCCCGCCGCGACGCGCCCTCGAACCCCCTGTCCGCATAGGATCCCGCCGCTCGGGGTCCTGGGAGTCCGCGCATGCGCAACCCGGCCCTGTCGATCGATGCCGATCGTCCGACCAGTCAACACGTCCGCAAGAACGCCAATCTGCTGAGCGATCTGCTGGTCGAGGCCATCGCCTATCTGGAAGGCGAGGAGGCCGCCGCGCTGGTGACCCGGGCGCATCGGGTGGCTTCGCACGAGGACGTGGCCAATGGCGACGCGCCGGTGCTGGATCGCCTGTTCTCGGATCTTTCGACCGACGAGGCCGTCTTCCTGGCTCGCGCCTTCGCCAGCCATTCGCTGCTGGCCAATATCGGCGAGGACGTCGCCGGCCGTCGCCGTCACGCCGAGGCCGACGCCCAGCCGGGCGACGAGCGCCCCCGCACCCTGGTCGACGCCGTCAAGCTGCTGAAGCGCCAGGGCAAGACCGACGACGAGCTCGCCAAGACCTTCGGCGCCATGAACGTCGTGCCGGTGCTCACCGCCCACCCGACAGAGGTGCGCCGTCGCAGCATGGTGGACCGCGAGACCGAGATCTCGCGCCTGATGGCCCTGCGCCGCCACCATCTGCCGCCGGACCTCGAGGCCGAGATCCGCGAGAGCCTGTTCCGCGAGATCGCCCTGATGTGGCGCACCCGGCTCTATCGTCCCGAGCGGATCACCGTGAAGGACGAGATCCGCAACGCCCTGTCGATCGTCCGCACCTCGATCCTGCCGGCGATCATCGATCTCTATGGCGACTGGACCGGCAAGATCGGCCAGCACGGCCACCTCGCCCCGCTGCTGAAGCTGGGCTCGTGGCTGGGCGGCGACCGCGACGGCCACCCGGGCGTCAACGGCGAGACCCTGAAGCTGGCCTTCGCCAGCCAGTCCCGCGTGATCCTCGACTGGTACGCCGGCGAGGTCCGCAAGCTGTGGTCGAACCTGGCCGTCTCGACGGCCTACACGCCGGTGTCCGAGGAGCTGCTGGCCCTGGCCGCCCAGACCCGCGACCCGTCGGTCCATCGCCTGGACGAGCCCTATCGCCTGGCTCTGGAGCTGATCTTTGATCGCCTGACGGCCGTGTCGCAGAAGCTGACCGGCCAGCCCGTGGCCTTCGCCAACGGCGACACCGACGTCGAGCCCTACGGCCATCCGGACGCCTTCATCGCCGACCTGTCGGTGATCATCGACAGCTTGGAGCGCAACGGCGGCGAGCGTCTGGTCGGCTCGGCCCTGCGCACTCTGGTCGAGGTCGCCAAGGCTTGCGGCTTCCACCTGATGAGCCTCGATTTGCGCCAGAACGCCGACGTTCATGAGCGCACCGTCCACGAGCTCTATGAGCGCGCCGGCTCCGGTGTCGGCTACCTGAAGCTCGACGAAAACGCCCGCTGCAAGCTGCTGATCGAGGAGCTGTCGCATCAGCGGCCGCTGGTTTCGCCCTTCACTGCCTATAGCGAGGAGACGACCCGCGAGCTGGCGACCATGACCGCCGCCGCCCAGGCCGTGCGCGACTACGGTCACGGGTGCCTGGGGGCCTACATCATCTCCAAGTCGGCGACCCTGTCCGACATCCTCGAGCCGCTCGTCCTGCTCAAGCAGGTCGGCCTGGTCTGGGGCGGCGCCGCGCCGCGCGCCTCTGTGAAGGTCGCGCCGCTGTTCGAGACCATCGGCGACCTCGAGAACGGCCCGGCCGTCCTGCGCCAGTGGCTGGAGCTGCCGCTGGCCCGCTCGATCCTGGGCGACCGGCCGGTGCAGGAGATCATGCTCGGCTACTCCGACAGCAATAAGGACGGCGGCTATGTCGCCAGTCGGCGCGGCGTCGCGGTCGGGGCCTCGGCCCTGGCGCGCGAGGCCGACCGGATGGGCGTCGGCTTGCAGCTGTTCCATGGGCGCGGCGGCAGCGTCGGGCGGGGCGGGGGGCCGGCCGCCGAGGCCGTGCTGGCCCAGCCGGCCGGCACCGTCCAGGGCCGTATCCGCATGACCGAGCAGGGCGAGATGATCGCCCGGCGCTTCGGCGACCAGCCGACCGCTCGCCGCAATCTCGACGGCCTGGCCGCCGCCGTGCTGATGTCCAGCGAGCGTCCGGTCCATAAGCTGGATCCCAAGGTCGACGCGGCGATGACGGCCCTGGCCGACGCCTCGTTCCACGGTTTCCGCGCCCTGGTGTACGACGATCCGGCCTTCGAGGACTTCTTCTGGTCGGTCACCCCGATCAGCGAGATCGTCGGCCTCAATATCGGCAGCCGCCCGGCCAGCCGGACCGCCAGCCGGAAGATCGAGGACCTGCGGGCCATCCCGTGGGTGTTCAGCTGGTCGCAGTCGCGGTTCATGCTGCCGGGCTGGTTCGGCTTCGCCGCGGGCGTCGACCGGGCCGGCCTGTCGGTCGAGCAGCTGCGCGACCTGGCCGCCAATTTCGACTTCTTCGCCTCGCTGCTGTCGAACATGGAGCTGGCCCTGGCCCAGAGCCACATGCCGATCGCCTCGCGCTATGTCGAGCTGTCGCCGGACAAGGGCAACGCCCAGCGGATCTTCGCGACCATCCGGCGCGAGCACGAGCGGGCGGCCGAGCTGGCCCTGGCCATTCGCGGCGGATCCAGCCTGCTCGACAACCAGCCCGACCTCGCCGAGTCCGTGGCTCTGGCGGGCCGCGTCGTCGATCCGCTGAACCATCTGCAGCTCGAGCTCTTGTCGCGCCGCCGGGCCGGGGACCAGGACGAGGAGCTGCGCCTGGCGATCCAGCTGACCGTGGCCGGCATCGCGGCGGGCCTGCGCAATACGGGGTGATTTCCGAGGGCGAAGGGAAGGGCGGCCAATCGCCGTTCTTTCATCCCTGCAAAGTCTTTCGTTTTCAAGATCTTGCCGCCTCGAAAATCCAGACTTCGCCCCGCTTGCGCTCCCCGTCGCTTTCTGTTTATCTGCGCATGACACCGGTGGCGAAGTGGCCTGGCCAGTTCTGCTCCCCGGAGTGACACCGGTGTCATAACGTTTCGGCTCGACGTCGTGGTCGGTCCGTCTCGTTCGCGGCTCTTTGAGCTCGCTCCTGCGCAAACTCCGGGGCGTCGGGTCATACCGGCGCCCTCACTTTTGCGTCGGCGGCCGGGCGAGGGGAGACGATACGGAAGGTTTGGGGAAGGAAACGAGGACCAGTGAGTTTCGCGCGAGCGACGGAGCCCGACGGCCCGGCCTCGCGATCCGTCCTTTAGTTTGACGTCGCGGCAAGCCAGTTCTGGCGCCGGTCCGCGACGCGGTCTAAGGGAACGCCCTGAGCCGGCATCGGCGAAATTTTGCTCACGCGGACGTCTTTCTGGCGCTCCGCGCAAGAAAGAGCCTTCGGGAAGGAGTTTGAGATGGTGAAAGACCGTATGGCGGTGCTGACCGCCCTGATGGACCAGGGCGTGATCCCGGTGTTCTACCACCCCGACGTCGAGGTCTGTAAGAACGTGATCCAGGCCTGCGCCGACGGCGGCGCGCCCTGCATCGAGTTCACCAACCGCGGCGATTTCGCCAGCCACGTCTTCTACGAAGTCACCCGCTACTTCGATAAGGCCGATCCGCGCGTGATCATGGGCGTGGGCTCGATCGTCGACGCGCCGACCGCCGGCATCTACATCGCCAACGGCGCCAAGTTCGTCGTCGGCCCGATCCTGAACGCCGACGTCGCCAAGGTCTGCAACCGCCGCAAGATCCCATACTCGCCGGGCTGCGGCTCGGCCTCGGAAATCTCGTACGCCGAAGAGCTGGGCTGCGAGATCGTCAAGGTGTTCCCGGGTTCGTCGGTCGGCGGCCCCGATTTCGTCAAGGCGGTGCTGGGCCCGATGCCCTGGACCCGCATCATGCCGACGGGCGGCGTCGATCCGGACGAGGCCTCGGTGAAGAAGTGGTTCGGCGCGGGCATCGTCGCCGCCGGCATGGGCTCCAAGCTGATCACCCAAGAGCTGCTGGACGCCAAGGACTACGCGGGCATCTCCAAGAAGGTTCGCGAGACCGTCGATCTGATCAAGAAGGTTCGTGGGAAGGCCTAAGAGCAAATGACCGACAACATCCTGAACATCCGTCCCGCTTCGGAAACCAAGTGGGACTGCGCCAGCTTCGGCGAAGTGATGCTGCGTTTCGACCCGGGCTTCGGCCGCGTCCGCAACGCCCGCCAGTTCAACGTCTGGGAAGGCGGCGGCGAGTACAACGTCGCCCGCGCGTTCCGGAAGTGCTGGGGCAAGCGCTCGACCGTCGTCACGGCCCTGCCGAACAACGACCTGGGCTGGCTGGTCGAGGACCTGATGATGCAAGGCGGCGTCGACCAGTCGCACGTCATCTGGCGCGACTTCGACGGCCTGGGCCGCAACACCCGCGTCGGCCTGAACTTCACCGAAAAGGGCTTCGGCGTCCGTCCGGCGCTCGGCTGCTCGGACCGTGGCCACTCGGCCGCCTCGCAGATCCGCCCCGGTGAAGTGAACTGGGAAAAGCTGTTCGGCGAGGAAGGCGTGCGCTGGTTCCACACCGGCGGCATCTTCGCGGCCCTGGCCAGCAACACCGCCGAAGCCGTGATCGAGGCCGTTGAAGTGGCCCGCAAGTACGGCACGATCGTCTCCTACGACCTGAACTACCGCGCCTCGCTGTGGAAGTCGCAGGGCGGCAAGGAAGGCGCTCAGAAGGTCAACCGTCACATCGCCAAGTACGTCGACGTGATGATCGGCAACGAGGAAGACTTCACCGCCTGCCTCGGCTTCGAAGTGGAAGGCCTGGACGAGCACATCAGCTCGATCGACCCGGCCAACTTCAAGAAGATGATCGAGACGGCCGTGAAGGAGTTCCCGAACTTCAAGGTCGCCGCGACCACGCTGCGCAACGCCAAGACCGCCTCGGTCAACGACTGGTCGGCGATCCTGTACGCCGGCGGCCAGTTCTACGCCTCGATGATGCGCGAGAACCTGGAAATCTACGACCGCGTCGGCGGCGGCGACGGCTTCGCCTCGGGCCTGGCCTACGGCTTCATGGAAGGCAAGGGCCCGCAGGCCGCCGTCGAGTACGGCGCGGCTCACGGCGCTCTGGCCATGACCACCCCGGGCGACACCTCGATGGTGAAGGCCGCCGAGGTCGAGGCCGTGATGAAGGGCAAGGGCGCGCGGGTCATCCGCTAAGCGTCTCTCGTTCTTTGAAGAATGAGGAAAAGTCCTCGGTCGGAAGGCCGGGGACTTTTTCTTTGGCGTAGGGCGGGTTGTAGACGTCCGTATCGTCGCGCTCTTTCGCCGCGAGGAGCTCGGCGAAGCGGGTGAAACGCTCCTGAAGCTTCCGGGTGAGCCAGGCTTGCTCGTGACGGCGACGCCGCGCGGAACGCGAGCCGCCGGGCTTGGGCCGAGGTTTGCGGGGTGAGGGCATGGGGATGGCTCCGAACGACTCCCTTCCCCCTTGATGGGGGAAGGGTCGGGGATGGGGGCGATGCGGCGGTTCAGCCATACAGGCCGTAGGTCACCCCCACCCTACCCTCCCCCATCAAGGGGGAGGGATCAGACGGATTGCGGCGCGTCGAAGCGCATCACGTGGATGGCCACCCTGACCTTCCCGCTGACGAAGTTACCGCCCACGGCCGTCAGCATCACGGGCGTGTCGGCGTAGTAGGCCGTCGGCCCCACGACCCCGATGTTGCTGGAATTCTTGGCCACGCCCAGCGAGCCCCCGAACTTGCTGGCCTCGCCCGAGACGCCGCAATTGTAGGCGGTCGCGCCCGTGATCGCGGCGGTGGTCCGGGTCGAGACCGCCAGCACGATCGCGCGGTTCGGAATGACGATGCTGGTCGCGGTCGAGGCGCCCGACAGGGTCACTTCCTGCTCCAGGATTTCGAGGCGCGTGTTGGCGAGGTTCGGCGAGGCGGCTGCGGTCAGGCTCCGGAAGGTGGCCGACAGCGGCGTCCAAGCCGCGCCATCGAAGGCGACCATCTGGTTCTCGTCCTTGACCCAGGCCAGCACGCCTTCGGCGGGGACGAGCGCCTCCCAGGCGCCGGCTTCGAAGCGCATCAGGGTTCCGGCGGGCTGACCGGCCCAGGCCGCGCCCGTGGCGCTCGCTGGGAGAATCCAGATCCCGCCGGCGACGGGATTGGCGGGACGCGGCTCTCGACCGCCAGTTGGACGAGACCGTCCAGCCGAGCGAGGCTCTCATTGATGGGGATGTGCTTCTGAGCCTGGGCGGCGACCACATAGGGCAGGCCGAGGCGGGGCGTGACGTCGTCGAACATGAAGCGGCTCCGGGAGCGATGGAAGACGCTCCCAGCATCACGCCACGTTCAGCGCCGGGGACGGACCGGCCTCCGTCCCCGGTGAACGCCCGTCTACTCGGCGGCGAAAGCCAAGTGATTTCCAGAGGTAAGCGCCGTCTTGGCCGCCAGTTCGGCCTTGGCTTGCTCGTACTCGGCGGCGAAACGCGCGATGAGTTCGGCGGCGGGCAGCACTGCCTTGATCGCGCCGATGCCCTGGCCAGAGCCCCAGATGTCGCGCCAGGCCTTGGCTTCCTGGTTGCCGCCGGAGCCGAAGCTCATCTTCGACGGATCGCTTTGCGGCAGGTTGTCGGGATCGAGACCCGCGGCGACGATCGACGAGCGCAGGTAGTTGCCGTGCACGCCGGTGAACAGGTTCGAATAGACGATGCCGTCGGCCTGACCTTCCACGATGGCGCGCTTGTAGCCTTCCACCGCGTTGGCCTCCTCGGTCGCGATGAAGGCCGAGCCGATATAGGCGAAATCGGCACCGAGCACGCGCGCGGCGCGGATGGCGCGGCCGTTCGCGATCGCCCCCGACAGCGCGATCGGTCCATCGAACCAGTTGCGCGTCTCCGCGACGAAGGCAAACGGCGAGATCGTGCCGGCATGGCCGCCGGCGCCGGCCGCGACCGCGATCAGGCCATCGGCGCCCTTGCGGATCGCCGAGTTGGCATGGTTCTGATTGATGACGTCGTGGAAGACGATGCCGCCCCAGCGATGCGCCGCCTGGTTCAGCTCCTCGCGCGCGCCGAGCGAGGTGATCATCATCGGCACCTTGTACTTCTCGCACAGCGCCAGATCCTGCTCGAGCCGGTTGTTGGAACGGTGCACGATCTGGTTGACCGCGAACGGCGCCGACGGGGCTTCCGGATGCGCGCGGTCATGGGCCGCGAGCTCCTCGGTGATGCGCGCCAGCCATTCGTCGAGCAGCGCAGCTGGCCGCGCATTGAGCGCCGGAAACGAGCCCACGATACCGGCCTTGCATTGCGCGATCACCAGATCGGGCACGGAGATGATGAACAGCGGCGAGCCGATCACCGGGATCGACAGGCGCCCCTTGAACAAGGCGGGCATGGACATGGATGGGAATTCCTCGTTGTGAAATCCGGAAACGCTCGTGATGGCGAGCATGCCCGACATCATGCCGTGATGGCAATTCGCCCGCAGAGGGACCGGAAAAGCCCGTGGAGGGTCTTGCGTTGAGGCGCTGCCCCCAACGGCGCAGCCCCGTCTTCAGGCCTATTGGCACAGCGCCGAGGTCACGAACGTGTCGGTACGGCAGTCACCCGGCTTGCGCTGCCGACCCGGGATCAACACCCTGGCCGAGCAGGTCTCGGCGGAATCGGTGTTGAGGCTCTTGCCTTCCTTGTGGCCCTTGCCCTGGCACAGCCGGTCGGCACCGAGCTTGCAATCCGGCGTGCCGTTGGCGGCGGTCGGACAGAGCGAGCGGCCGGTGACCATGCTCGACGGCGTGGCGAGCCGCGAGAGCGTGTCGCCGGTCTCCTTCAAGACACTTGTCGCGTTGTCGCTGGCGCTCGGAGCCACCGGTGCGCCTGGCTGCGCCGGCGGCGCGGCCTGAACACCGGGAGGGCCGGCCGGAGCGCTGCCGGCGGCCGGCGGCTCGATGCGCGCTTCGCCGGACGGCTTCAGCGGAATGATCGACATCTTCTCGAACAGCTTGCCGAGCTCTTCCACCAGACCTGGGTTGGAGGGGGGCGGCGCCGGCGCGGCGGGCGCAGCCGGCGGCTGTGACGGCACCGATTGGGCCCAGGCTGCGGCAGCCGAGAGAACGACGACGAGAAGCGCCGAGCCTGCAACCAGACATGGGCGCTGCGACGTCATCAGATCAGCTTCACCGCGACGACGAAGCCCGCGACCAGCACGGCCGCGCCGAGCGCCACCCACAGGCCGAGGCGCTTTTCGATGTGCACCCTGATCCATTCGCCATAGCGGTTGAGCAGGATCGCGGCGATGAAGAAGCGGCCGCCCCGCGCGACGATCGAGCAGACGATGAACAGAAACAGATTATAGCCGGCGAAGCCCGACGTGATCGTGACGAGCTTGTAGGGGATCGGCGTCAGCCCCTTGAGCAGGATGATGACCGCGCCCCACTCGGCATAGGACGCACGGAACGCCTCGACCTTGTCGCCGAGACCGTAGAGCTGGATCAGCCAATGGCCGAGCGAGTCGTAGAGCAGCGCGCCGATCGCGTAGCCGACCAGGCCGCCGGCGACGGAAGCCGCCGTGCAGACGCCGGCGAACAGCCACGCGCGCTGCGGCTTGGCCAGCGACATCGGAATCAGCATCACATCCGGCGGGACCGGAAAGAACGAGCTTTCAGCGAAGGCAACCGCGGCCAGGATCCACATGGCATGCGGCTTGTGGGCGGCGTCGATACACCAGTCATAGATCCGTCTGAGCATGGTTCGCGATGAAGCAAACCGGGCAGCTTTTGTCCATGGCTCATCTGCCGATCCGAGACCGGGCCGCCGCGCTAATGCCGCTTGCGGACCGTCCGGCTCTCGGCCGCGACGATCGGCCGCCCCTGCACGCCTCCGGGCGCGGCTTTGGCGACCTTGACCGGCGATTTCGGCAGCTTCTCGGCGATGCCGAGCAGCCGCTCACTGCGCTCCATCTCGCTCCAGACGTCCTCGGGCCGGATGTCCAGCTCCGCCCACAGCACCGCCAGATTGTAGATCAGATCGGCGCTTTCCCTCACCACCGCCTGCGCGTCGCCGCTGACGGCATCGATCGCGACCTCGATCGCCTCCTCCGCGAGCTTCTTGGCCATTTTGCCGGAGCCCTGCTGCATCAGCTTGGCCGTACGCGAGCGCGCGGGGTCCAGATCCCTGGCCGCCAGAACAGCGCGATACAGCCGCTCGATCGAATCGGTCATCGCGCCACACTAGTTAAAATCAATGGCACGGGTGTTAAACGTTTGCGGAAGACATGAAAAAATCCGCCGGCGCGAGGCCGGCGGATCGTTTCGAGTGATCTGGCCTCACCAATGGCGATGATGGTGGTAGCCACCGCCATAATAGGGGCCGCCGCCGTAATACTGATAGCTCGGCCCGTAGCCGTAATAGGCCGGCCGGCCGTAATAGTAGTTATCCTCATAGTAGGAACGGCGGTTCTGGGCGGCTGCGATGGCGAGGCCGGTGCCG
>CAKZJK010000456.1 GCA_936942565.1 uncultured Caulobacter sp.
ATTCTCACCGACCTGCGCAACCAGGCCGAGATCATAGGTCCGCGCCGCCTGGCCAGCGTCTTTTTCGGCGGGGGCACGCCATCGCTGATGGACCCGGCCCAGGTCGCTCGGGTGATCGAGACAGCCAAGCGCCTGTGGTCGCCCGCCGCTGATCTCGAGATCAGCCTCGAAGCCAATCCCACCGACGCCGAGACCGATCGCTTCGCGGCCCTGGCCGACGCGGGGGTCCAGCGACTGTCGTTGGGTGTCCAGGCGCTGGATGACGGGGCCTTGAAGACGCTTGGGCGAAATCACGACGCCGGGGCGGCGCGGCGAGCCATGTCGGCGGCGCGCCGGGCGTTTCCGCGCCTTTCGATCGACCTGATCTACGCACGCCCCGGACAGACGGACGCCGAGTGGCGGGCCGAACTGGCGGAGGCCCTGGGGGCCGGGCCGGAACACGTCTCGCCGTATCAGCTGACCATCGAGGCCGGCACCGCCTTCGACCGCGCCGTGGGCCGGGGAACGCTGAAGGTCCCGGACGAAGACCTCGCCGCCACGCTGTTCGAGACGACCCAGGAAGTTCTTGAGGCCGCCGGCTTCGACGCCTACGAGGTTTCGAACCACGCTCGGGGCGCCGCGGCGCGTTCGCGGCACAATCTCGTATACTGGCGCGGGACCGACTATGTCGGCGTTGGCCCCGGCGCGCATGGGCGCCTTGCCTTGCCGGAAGGCCGCGTAGCGACCATCGCCCATCGGGCGATCGGCGACTACATCGCCGCCGTCCAGCGGTCGGGTCTCGGCTTCACGGGGGAGACCCTGACGCCGGAGGAGGCCGCGGAGGAGCGATTGGTCCTGGGTTTGCGAATCGACGCCGGCGTCGCCTTCGCCGAGGTGCGCCCGCTGGATCTGTCACCCGCGTCGCCGAAGGTCCGCGATCTGGTCGAGGCGGGCCTGCTGGTCGACGATCCAAATCGTTTGCGGGCGACCCGTCGGGGACGATTGGTCCTGGATCGGCTGACAGGCGTGCTCGCGACCTGATATGAGTATGGCCCGCGAGGGTTTAGCGCGGGCGAGCGCTACCAATTGAGATTGAGTGATATCCGAAGGACGCCTGATTTGAGCCGTCAGCTCCCCCCGCCCGCCCTGTCCGACGCGCCGCTCGCGCCGGGGCTTTATCTGGTGGCGACGCCGATCGGCAATCTGCGCGACATCACGCTGCGCGCCCTCGACGTGATGGCGGCCTGTGACGTGCTGCTGGCCGAGGATACCCGGGTCACCGGAAAGCTATTGTCCGCCTACGGAATTCGCACACGGCTCGAGCGTCACGACGAACACGTCGCCGAGCGGACCATTCCCGGAATCCTCGAGCGTCTCGATGCCGGAGAACGGGTCGCCCTGGTTTCCGACGCGGGCACGCCGATGGTCTCCGATCCGGGATATCGTCTGGCGCGCGAAGCGATCGCGGCGGGCCACGCGGTCATTCCGATCCCCGGCGCCTCGGCCGCGCTGGCGGCCCTGACCCTGGCGGGCCTGCCCACGGACCGCTTCCTGTTCGCGGGCTTTCCGCCGCCCAAGAGCGCCGCGCGACGAACCTTCCTGGAGGAGTTCGCCAATGTCCGCGCCACGCTGATCTTCTATGAGGGCGCATCGCGCGTCGCCGACTGTCTCGCCGACATGGTCGTCGTGTTCGGCCCTCGTCCGGCGGCGGTATGCCGTGAGCTGACCAAGCTCTATGAGACCTGCGTGCGCGGCAGCCTCGACGAACTGGCGGCCGATCCCCGGTTCGAGGCGCCCAAGGGCGAGATCGTCATCCTGGTTGGCCCCGGCGCGGAAAAGGCGGCCAGCGCGGACGACGTCGACGCCGCCCTGCGCGAAGCTCTCTCCCGGCTTCCGTTGGGCGAGGCCGCCTCCGAGGTCGCCAAGGCCTTCGGCCTGTCGCGCAAGGACCTCTATCGCCAGGCGCTCGCCCTCAAGGAGACCGCCGGATGACGGCGCGCGCGCGTCAGATCCGGGGCGCGGCGGCGCGCAAGCTCGGTCGACGCGCCGAGGTTCTCGCCGCGCTGTGGCTGATGGCCAAGGGCTATCGGATCCTGGGATTCCGACTGGCGACACCGTTGGGTGAAATCGATCTGCTGGCGCAACGCGGCGACGTCCTGGCCGTTATCGAGGTCAAGCAAAGAGCCACTATCGAGGACGCCCTGGACGCCGTGACGCCCAACCAGCGCGACCGCCTGCGCCGCGCCGCCGCCCATCTCTCAGCGCACCGGGCGGGCTTGCGCGCGCTCGAAACCCGCATCGATCTGATCGCGCTGTCGCCGGGTCGGGCCCCGCGCCATTTGCCCAACGCTTGGGGCGCGGATTTTTCGAGAGGCGGACTCTCATGACGCGCGAGGAGGCGGAGGACATCCTCACCCGCGCGGGTCAAGGCACCGATGAAGCCTTTCCGCTGTTCGAGGCGGCGCTCGCCTGCGCCGTGCACGATGACCCCAGCCGCGACACCGCGGCGGCCTCGGCCCTGGCGGTGGAAGCCGTCGAGCGCCTGCGCCGCCGCATGGAGTCGGAATCCCCGGAAGAGGCGATCGCCGAGGCGTTGGCGGGCGATCTGCGTCTGACCGGCGATGTGCTGACCTACGACCATCCCGACAACGCCGATGTCATCGCCATCTCTCATCGTCGCAAGGGCCTGCCCGTGGCGCTGGGCGTCTTCCACCTGCACGCGGCGCGCGCCGTCGGGCTGGAGGTGCACGGCGTCGACTTCCCCGGCCACTTCCTGCTGCGTATCGAGGCCGAGGAGGGCCCCCTGGCCCTGGACCCCTTCAGCGAAGGCCGCGTGGTTCTGCCCTCCGAGCTATCGCGGCGCGCCCTGCGCACGGGGTTGATGCCGGATGTGGCGGCGCGACTGGAACTGCTGATGGCGCCGATCTCGGACCGGGCCGTGCTGATACGCCTGCAGAACAACATCTTCGCCCGCGCCCAGCAGGCCAAGGATTGGGTGCGCGCCGAACGCTCGGCCCTGCGTCGGGCCCTTCTCAACCCCGACGACCACCGCCCCTGGCTGGACGTCGCCGCGGCGCGCGAGGGCCAAGGCGCGCTGGCGGGCGCGCTGCAAGCCCTTTCACGGGCCCAGGTCCTCGATGGGGGCGCGGCCATGGCCGCGCGCGCGGCTCGCGAGAGAATGCGCCTAAGGCTGAACTAGTGCGTCTTCCGCGTCCTTGGTTGGAGCTGGGCGCGAGAACGCCTAACTAAGCCTTCGCGTCCAATCGCCCGGAAGAACCCCAGGAGCCCCCATGTCGCTGCGAGTCGCCGTCCAGATGGATCCCGTCCTGGGGATCAACATCGACACCGACACGACCTTCCTGATGATGATGGAGGCCCAGAACCGAGGCCACAGGCTTTGGTTCTACACGCCCGATAAGCTATCGCTGGAGGACGGTCGGGTCTTCGCCCGCGCCCAGCCTCTGGAGGTCTTCGCGGAGAAGGGGGCCCACGCCAAGCTGGGCGAGCCCGTCCTGCTCGACATGAAGGACGACGTCGACGTGGTGCTGATGCGCCAGGATCCGCCGTTCGACATGGCCTACATCACGGCGACCCATTTCCTGGAGAAGGTTCACCCCCATACCCTGGTGGTCAACAATCCCGCCGAGGTGCGCAACGCGCCCGAAAAGCTGTTCGTCACCGATTTCCCTGGCGTGCAGCCGCCGACCCTGATCACCAGCGACCACGAAGCGATCTATGACTTCCGCGCGCGTCACGGCGACATCGTGCTGAAGCCTCTCTACGGCGGCGGCGGTTCCGGCGTGGCGCGCCTGTTGAAGGACGACCCGAACCTCGACGCGCTGCTGGAACTGCACGCCATGATCGGTCGTGAGCAGGTCATCGCTCAGAAGTTCGTGCCCGCCGTCAGCAAGGGCGACAAGCGCGTCCTGCTGGTCGACGGCGAGCCGGTCGGCGCGATCAATCGTGTGCCGGCCGACGGCCAGGTGCGCTCCAACCTACGCGTCGGCGGTCGCGCCGAAGCGGTCGAACTGACCGCCCGCGACATCGAGCTTTGCAAGATCATCGGGCCCGAGCTAAAGCGCCGTGGACTGATCTTTGTCGGCATCGATGTGATCGGCGAGTACCTGACGGAGATAAACGTCACGTCGCCTACCGGCGCCCAACAGCTGCTGCGCTTCAGCGGCGTGAACGCGGCCGCTGTACTTTGGGACCGCATCGAGGACATTCGCGGAGTCCGTGGGTAACTTTTCTCAAATCTCGGATTTTCCTAAAACGTTCGTTTTTCGTTCTTGCTCCTCCCCACAAGCTATGCTGCAAGTTGTGGATAAATTGATCATCCGCAAGGCAGGGGCATGGCGGCCAAAGTCGTCACGGTGGCTTTCGAAGGCGTCGAGGCGCGAAGAGTCGACGTCGAGGTCCAACTAACGACAGGGCAACACGCCTTCGTGGTGGTTGGCCTCGCCGACAAGGCGGTGGCCGAAAGCCGCGAGCGGGTGCGCGGCGCCTTCGCCGGCCTGGGCCTCTCGCTGCCTGGCAAGCGCATCGTCGCCAATCTCGCGCCGGCGGACATGCCCAAGGAGGGCACCCATTTCGACTTGCCGATCGCCCTGGCGGTGATGGCGGCGCTAGGGGTCATCCCGCTGGACGCCCTGGATGGCTGGGCCGCGATGGGGGAGCTCTCCCTGGACGGACGCATCGTCCCCGCCGCCGGCGCGCTGCCCGCCGCCATGGCGGCCGGCGCCATGGACCTTGGCCTGATCTGTCCGGAAGCGTCAGGCGCGGAGGCGGCGTGGGCGGGCGACACGCGCATCCTGGCGCCGCGATCGTTGGTGTCGTTGATCAACCATTTCCGGGGGACCCAGGTCCTATCGGCCCCAAGCCCCGGCCCGATCGTCGAGGGCGAACGCCCGAAGGATCTCCGAGACGTGAAAGGACAAGCGCGCTCTGGAGATCGCGGCGGCGGGCGGACACAATCTGCTTTTCCGCGGCCCGCCGGGCTCCGGCAAGTCCATGCTCGCCCAGCGCTTGCCTGGGCTCTTGCCGCCGCTGACCTCCGCGGAGCTGCTGGAGACCTCCATGGTTCATTCCGTGGCGGGACTGATCGCGCGAGGAACGCTCAGCCGTTCCCGACCTTTCCGGGCGCCGCATCACAGCGCCAGCATGGCCGCCCTGACCGGCGGCGGCCACCGCGCCAAGCCCGGCGAGGTGTCCCTGGCTCACAATGGCGTCCTGTTTCTCGACGAGTTGCCGGAGTTCGGCGTCCAGGCGCTCGACAGCCTGCGCGCGCCTCTGGAGACCGGCGAGGTCATGGTCGCCCGGGCCAACGCCCACGTTCGCTATCCGGCCCGGGTGCAGTTGGTGGCGGCGATGAACCCCTGCCGGTGCGGCCACGGCGGCGCCGGTCGCGGCGCGTGCGGGAAGGCCCCGCGCTGTCAGAGGGACTATCAAGGCCGTGTCTCTGGTCCGTTGATCGACCGGATCGATCTGGCCATCGACATGCCCGCCGTGACCGCCGCCGACCTTTCCTTGCCTCCGCCTCCCGAAGGGTCCGCCGAGGCCGCCGCGCGCGTGGCGCGCGCCCGTCGTCTGCAGGCCGAGCGCGCCGCGGACATGGATGGCGGCGAAGCTCTGAACGGCCGCGCGGAAGGCGCCTTCCTCGAAAAGATCACGGCCTTGGACGAGCCCGGCCGAGCCCTCCTCGCCCAAGCGGCGGAGGCTGGGCGCATCAGCGCCCGGGGTTGGACCCGGGTGTTGCGGCTGGCGCGCACCATCGCCGATCTCGAAGGCGCCGATACGGTCCGGCGCGTGCACGTGGCCGAGGCCCTGGCCTATCGTCGGACCGCGACGGTCGGCGATGAGGCCTTACAGGGTTGACCCCCCGTTAATTCGCTCCGGCTAAGGTCGCGTCTCATGAGCGACCCCAAAGCGACGAGTGGGCGACCCGGCGTCACGCCCGAGCAGCTGGCCACCCTGAGCCACGAGTTTCGCACGCCGCTGAACGGCGTGCTGGGCATGGCGCGTCTGCTCGAGAACACCAAGCTGACGGCCGAACAACGGTCCTATGTCACCGCTCTGCGTGAAAGCGGCGACCACCTGCTTTCCCTGGTCAACGACGTCCTGCACTTCGCGCGCCTGGGCGCGGCCTCCATCGAGCTGAGCCTCGCGCCCGTCGATGTCGAGGGCCTGCTGCGCCAGGTCGCGGAGTTGATGAGCCCGCGGGCCCATGAGAAGGGCGTTGAGATCGCCTGGGCCCTGACGGCCCCCTTGCCCACGATCCATGCCGACGAAGGCCGTCTGCGGCAGATCCTGCTCAACTTCGCCGGCAACGCCGTCAAGTTCACCGAAGCGGGCGGCGTCCTGCTCTCGGCCTCGCTGGGCGAGAACGGTCGAGTGCGCTTCTCGGTCGCCGACACCGGACCGGGCGTCGCGCCCGAGGCCCGCGCCCGCATCTTCGAAGCCTTCGTTCAGACCGACATCACGCATAGCACTCAGCTTGGCGGGGCCGGCCTCGGACTGGCCATCGTTTCGCGCCTGGCCACCGCCATGCGCGGCGAGGTGGGCGTGGGCGGCGAACTGGGCCATGGTGCCGAATTCTGGTTCGAGGCGCCGTTCGAAATGGCCACGCCGGCGACGCGGGACGCGCCGCTGGTCGGCCGCAACGTGGCGATCGTGTCGCCCAACGCCATCGTTCGCATCGCCACGGCCCGTCAGATCGAGGCCGCGGGCGGGAGGGCCTTCACCGCCGTCGACATCAACGCGGCCCTGAACGGCGCGCCAGCCGACACCGTGCTGCTGATCGACGCGGCTCTGTCCGGTTCGCGCGGTGCTTTCAAGCCTCCGGCTGGCCGCAAGGCCGTGGTCCTGCTGACACCCGAGCAGCGGGAACGCATCGACCCCCTGAAGGCCGCTGGGTTCAGCGGCTATCTGATCAAGCCGCTGCGGACGGCCTCGCTGGTCGCCCAAGTGCTGCAGGCCGACGCCGTCGAGACCACGCCCGGCCCAAATCCGCATCACGACGACGACCGCATCGCCGGGGCCGTGGCCCATGGCGTGCGGGTGCTGCTCGCCGAGGACAACCCGATCAACGCCTTGCTGGCCCGCACCCTGCTGGAGCGCGAAGGCTGCAAGGTCGATCGCGTCGCCGATGGCGAACAGGCGATCGCCGCCGCTGTCGCGGGGTCCTATGACCTGATCCTGATGGACGTGCGCATGCCCGGCATGTCTGGGGTCGACGCCGCCCGCGCCCTCCGCGCCAAGGGCGTCGCCGCGCCGATCGCCGCCCTGACCGCCGACGCCTTCGACGAGGACAAGCGCGCGTGCCTGGCCGCCGGCATGGACGACTTCCTGGTCAAGCCCCTGACCCAGGAAGCCCTGCGCGACGTGCTGAGACGCTGGACCACCACGGGCGTCTCGGGCTCCGGCTGGACGAAAGCCGCGACGCGATCCAAGGTCGCCGGCTGAAGCGGGGGGCGGCCCCCTCGCCGGGGACGCCGCCGCATGACCGAACAGACCACGGACGCCAAGCCCGAGAAGAAGAGCCTGCTGCGGACCCTCGCCTTCTTCGGCGAGCGCCGCAGCCTAGTGATGCTGGGCCTGGGCTTCGCGTCCGGCCTGCCCTTCATGCTGATCTTCGACACCCTCTCGCTATGGCTGCGGGACGCGGGTCTGTCCCTGACGGTGATCGGCTTCTTCAGCCTGGCCACCCTGTCTTTCTCGTTCAAGTTTCTTTGGGCGCCCTTGATCGACCGGGCCAAGGTTCCGGTGCTGCATCGCCTCGTTGGCCATCGACGAGCCTGGATGCTGGTGTGCCAGGCGACGATCATCCTGGGGCTAATGTCGATCTCGAGCATCAATCCCGCCGTCAACCTGGGCCTTATGGCGCTAGCCGCCGTCGTCACCGGCTTTGCCACCGCGACGCAGGACATCGTGATCGACGCCTGGCGTATCGAGGTTGTCGACACCGAACGCCAGGGCCAGATGGCTGTGGCGGTTCAGTGGGGCTATCGCGGCGCGATGATCATGGCCGGCGCCGTTCCGCTGCTATTGGCCGAGCGATTCAACTGGAACATCTCCTATCTTTTCATGGCGCTCGCCATGCTGATTGGCGTCGCGGCGACGCTATGGGCGCCGCGCGAGGCCGCCCACGCCATCCGGCCCATTCACACCGAGGGCGTAACCCAGTCCAAACCGCTGGAGTTCGGCGAATGGCTGGTTCGACTGGCCATTCTTCTGACCGGAGCCCTGCTGATCGGCTCAGGCCTTTCGGGTGACGCCGGCCTGCTTTCGAAGATCGTCGGGAGCGAAGCCCTGCAGGCGGCCTGGACGGCCAAGCCGAACGGGATCTGGTTGCAGCTGGCGAGCATCGTCGCGGGCCTGGCGATCGTGGCCGTCGCAGCGTCGCCGATCCCCAATGTCCAGACCAAGCCCGGCGTCTACCTGTCGACCGCGCTCGGCGCTCCGCTGAAAGAGTTCCTCACCCGTTTCCAGGGCGTCGCCAGTCTGATCCTCGCGGCCATCTGCGTCTATCGTGTTTCCGACTTCGTGCTGAACATCATGAACCCGTTCTATCGGGACATGGGATTCTCGCTGGTCGAAATCGCCGAGATCCGGAAGGTGTTCGGCATCATCGCCTCGATGATTGGCGTGTTCCTGGGGGGCGTGGTCGTCGCTCGGCTTGGGCTGATGAAGGCCTTGGTCATCGGCGCCTTCGCCCAGCCGATCAGCAACCTCATGTTCGCCCTGCTCGCCATGAGCGGTCACAGTATCCCGATGCTGTTCGTCTCGATCTGCCTGGACAACATCGCCGGCGGCGTCGCCGGCACGGCCCTGATCGCCTACATGTCGAGCCTGACGTCAGCGGGCTTCACGGCCACCCAGTACGCGCTGTTCTCATCGCTCTACGCGCTACCGGGCAAGCTGGTCGCCTCGCAATCAGGCCGCATCGTCGAAGCCTCGGCCCAGGCGGCGGAGCATGGCGGGCCGATTGGCATGCTGAAGGGCCTCTTCAATCGCCTGCCCCCCGAGAGCTTCACCGCGGCCGGCGCCAAGCTCGGCGTCAGCGCCCAGGCCATGGCGGCCGGCTACACGGCCTTCTTCATCTACACGGCGCTGATCGGCGTGGTGGCGATCGTGCTGTCGTTCATGGTCGCCGCGCGGCAGAAGCCGGCCGAGACGCCGGCTTAAGGCCTAGACCGCCAGGCACACCACCTGGGCCACGCGCAGGTCGCGACGCAAGCCGTCCGCGACCCGGCCATAGTTCTCCGTGGTGATCGGCTCGCTCGGCGCGAACTCGGACGGCGAGGGACGGCGACGCGGGCCGAGCAGCGTCTTCAGGGTCTCGGGCGCCGTAGTGTAGATGCGCCCACGACGCGGAGCCTCGGCGACGGTGACGCCGATCACGCGGCCCGCCGCGTCCAGCGCCGGCGCCCCGGAGAGGCCAGAAAGCGTGCCCTTGAGGGTGTCCGTACGCCCCACCTCGGCCCAGACCAGCACCGGTTCGGTGCGCGCGCCGCGACCATGGACCACCAGGTTCTCGCGTCCCAGCAGTCGCGAAGCCGCCTCGCCGGGATGCCCTTGCGGGAAGCCGGGATGATAGGCTCGGGCGCCCCGGCGCAACGGTTGGTCGATGCCGAGCGGCACCGCGGGCGCGCCGCCCTCGGTCGTCAGGAGCGCCGCGTCGGCGCGTGGGTCGACGTGAACCTTGGCGGCGACGCCGCGTCCGTCGGCGACCACGATCGCGGCCTGCTTGCAACCGTCGACCACGTGGCGAGCGGTCAGCCAGGCCCCGTCCTCGCCAATCGAGAAGGCCGTGCCCGATCCCGGCTCGGG
>CAKZJK010000457.1 GCA_936942565.1 uncultured Caulobacter sp.
AGCAACACTCTCCTATCTCTGGGGAGAGCGCCGATGTCCACCACCGAAACCCGCGACGCCGTGATCATCGGCGGGGGCCACAACGGGCTCGTCTGTGCCTTCTATCTGGCCAAGGCCGGGCTGAAGGTGACGGTCTGCGAGGCGCGGGGCGTGGTCGGCGGGGCGGCGGTGACCGAGGAGTTCCACCTGGGCTTCCGCAACTCGGTCGCCAGCTACACGGTCAGCCTGCTGAACCCGCGCGTGATCGCCGACATGGGCCTGCGCGACTATGGCCTGACGTTCCTGGAGCGGCCGATCTCGAACTTCCTGCCGATCAGCGACGACAAGTACATCAAGCTGGGCGGGGGCCTGGAGCGCACCCAGGAGGAGTTCCGCAAGTACAGCCGCCGCGACGCCGAGGTGCTGCCGGCCTACTACGCCATGCTGGACGAGATCGGCGACGTGCTGCGCGCCTTCGCCCAGGAGACGCCGCCGAACCTGGGCGACGGCCTGCCCGGCTTCCTGCGCGCCCTGCGCCAGGGCGGGCGCCTCGCCCTGCTGCCGCGCGAGCGCAAGCGCGACCTGCTCGATCTCTTCACCAAGAGCGCCCGCGACGTGCTGGACGGCTGGTTCGAGAGCGATCCGGTCAAGGCCGCCTTCGGCTTCGACGCCGTGGTCGGCAACTTCGCCAGCCCCGACACGCCGGGGTCCGCCTATGTGCTGCTGCACCACACCTTCGGCGAGGTGAACGGCAAGAAGGGCGCCTGGGGCCACGCGGTCGGCGGCATGGGCGCGATCACCCAGGCCATGGCCAAGGCCTGCCAGGCGGCCGGGGTCGAGATCCTGCTCGACGCGCCGGTCGAGGCCGTGCACGTCGATGGAAAAAAGGCCGTGGGCGTCCAGCTGGTCGACGGCCGCCAGATCATGGCCCCGATCGTCAGCGCCAACGTCAATCCGGCCCTGCTCTACAAGAAGCTGGTCCCGCCCTCGGCCCTGGCGCCCGATTTCCGCAAGACCGTGGACGGCTACAAGAACGGCTCGGGCACCTTCCGCATGAACGTCGCCCTGTCGGAGCTGCCCAGCTTCACCTGCCTGCCGGGCAAGGAGGCCGCCGAGCATCACCAGTCGGGCATCGTGATCGCCCCCAGCCTCGACTACATGGACGCGGCCTATCGCGACGCCAAGGCGGGCGGCATGAGCAAGGCGCCGATCGTCGAGATGCTGATCCCCTCGACCATGGATACCTCGCTGGCCCCGCCCGGCCAGCACGTGGCCAGCCTGTTCTGCCAGCAGTTCGCGCCAACCCTGTCGGACGGCCGGTCATGGGACGACGAGCGCGAGGCTGCGGCCGACCTGATCATCGACACGGTCGAGCGGTGGGCCCCGGGCTTCAAAGCCTCGGTGCTGGGGCGGATGATCCTGTCGCCGCTGGATCTGGAGCGAAAGTTCGGCCTGATCGGCGGCGACATCATGCACGGCCACATGTCGCTGGATCAGCTGTGGGCGACGCGGCCCTTCCTGGGCCACGCCAGCCACCGCGCGCCGATCGCGGGGCTCTACATGTGCGGCGCGGGCACGCATCCGGGCGGCGGGGTCTCGGGCAATCCGGGCCGCAACGCCGCGCGGGAGATCCTGCGCGACAAGGACTTCGCCCTGGCGGTGAAGCTGTCGGTGGAGGGGCGGTGATGGCTCTCCAGCGTGATTTATCTCGTCATCCCGGGCGTAGCGAAGCGAAGATCCGGGACCCACGGGCGGTGCGCGCGGCCCCTGGGTCCCGGCTCTCCGCGCTGTGCGCTCCGGCCGGGATGACGAGCTTGATTTGGGTTGGAAACTCATGACCGCCATCCCCAACGACGACCCCCTCTCGGACTGGGGCCTGCCCGGCTGGACCTACCACTCCGAGCGGTTCTTCCGGGAAGAGCGGGAGAAGATCTTCCGGCCCTCGTGGCAGATCGTCTGCCATCTGAACGACATCCCCAAGGCCGGCGACTTCCACACCTTCGACTTCGTCGGCGAGAGCCTGGTCGTGGTCCGGAGCAAGGACGGGGGCGTCAAGGCCTTCGCCAATGTCTGCCGCCACCGGGGCGCGCGGCTGCTGGACGGGCCGGTCGGCCACTGCGGCCGGATCGTCTGCCCCTACCACGCCTGGACGTACGACCTGGACGGCCGGCTGATCGGCGTGCCGATGCGCGAGGACTATCCGGCCCTCGACATGGCCAAGGAGGGCCTGGCCAAGGTCGAGGTCGAGGTCTGGCGCGGCTTCGTCTTCGTGCGGCTCGAGGGGGAAGGCCCCAGCATCGCGACCATGATGGCGCCCTACGAGCACGAGGTGGCGCACTACCGCTTCGAGGACCTGCAACCGTTCGGCCGCGTCACCCTGCGGCCTCGGGCGGTGAACTGGAAGAACATCAGCGACAACTATTCAGACGGCCTGCACATCCCCGTCGCCCACCCTGGCCTGACGCGCCTGTTCGGCAAGGGCTATGGCGTCGAGGCCCATGCGTTCGTCGACAAGATGTGGGGCCAGCTGATCGACGAGCCGTCGCGCAATCCGTCCGAGCGGCTGTACCAGGACATCCTGCCCGACGTTCCGCACCTGCCCGCCGACCGCAAGCGGCTGTGGACCTATTTCAAGCTCTGGCCGAACTTCGCCTTCGACATCTATCCGGACCAGGTGGACTTCATGCAGTTCATCCCGATCTCGGCGACGGAGACGATGATCCGCGAGATCGCCTACGCCCTGCCCGACGATCGCCGCGAGATGAAGGCGGCGCGCTATCTGAACTGGCGCATCAACCGCCAGGTCAACGCCGAGGACACCGAGCTGGTGGCCCGCGTCCAGCAGGGCATGGCCTCGCGGACCTTCACCGCGGGCCCGCTGGCGACCAGCGAGGTCAGCTTGCGGAGCTTCGGGCGGAAGCTGCGGGCGCTAGTTCCGGAAGCGCGGATGGCGACGCCGCCGGAGGGGTGGTGAGATCTCGTTTCACGCAAAGTTCCAGTGTCATCCCGGCCGTAGCGAAGCGGAGAGCCGGGACCCAGGGGCCACCACACTGCATCCGCCCCTGGGTCCCGGATAGCGCTGCGCGCTTCCGGGATGACACAGCTTGTTTGGCTGAAAGCTCTTGGCCATGACCCGCCCCGCCTTCACCCGCGAAGCCCCCGACGTGCGCCGCCAAGCGCTGATCACCGCGGCCGAGACCCTGCTCGCGCGCGAGGGCGTGGCCGGAACCTCGGTGCGAGCCATCTGCGCCGAGGCCGGCGTCTCGCCGGGCTTGCTGCGGCACTATTTCGAGGGCGTCGATGAACTGATCGCGTGCGCCTACGAGGCCGTCGGCCAGCGGATCGACGCGGCGCTTGAGGCCGCCCTGGCCGCGGCGCCGTCGAAACCGCGCGCGCGGCTTCTGGCCTATCTGACCGCCAGCTTCGCGCCGCCCGTGCTGGACCCGAACCTGCTGGCCGCCTGGATCGGATTTTGGAGCCTGGTGAAGACCAAGCCGCGCATGGCGGCCATCCACGCGGCGTCCTACGCCGAGTTCCGGACTCGCCTGGAGCGCCTGCTGGCGGCGGCGGGCGCGCGCGATACGCGCCGCGCGGCGATCGCCCTGACGGCGACCGTGGACGGACTATGGCTGGAGTTGTGTCTCGACCCTACGACCTTCGGGCCGGAGGAGGCCGCCGACATGATCGCCCGCGCGCTTGGCGCCTGGCTTCCGGAGGAGGCCTGAAGTTTCCGGTCTTCCCAGCGAAAGCCGGGAATGGAAGTCGCCGGGGCTCGCTGTCGTTGCAGCGCCAATCCCACCACCCCTGCGCTTCGGTTTCGGCTTTCGCCGGGAAGACCGGGCGCCCCCTTCTCTTTGACCGTAACGTCCGCACTCGGCCTTTTTTGAGGCGACGTTACGATCGATCTCTTCAGAGCGTTCTCGCCGAACAGGTACGCGGGTCTTGGGCGATCACGCTCTGAACGTTTGCTCGGAGTCTTTTTGCACGTCTCGCGGGAGCAAACGCAAGACCGGGGACTTTTAGGCCGCCGCTTGGTTGGCCACGCGGTTGCGGGCCCAGGCGGGGGTACGCACTTCAGGCTCGAACACGTGCACCTCGCCCTTGCGACCCTGCTCGCGCATGTGGCGCGCCAGCAGTTGGGCCAGGGCCTGGGCTTCGTGTTGCGAGGAGTAGCAGCCGATCAGCTCGGCCGAGTCATTCCAAGTCACGTGCCAAACGCCAGCGACGGGGCGGACGTAGTAGTGATTATCGGTCATCGGAGACCTCCTGGGACGACTTAACGTGGTACTAACCACGCTCACATGACAGTTGTTTCGCGATCGCACAATCAAATTGTGCTGCGATGCACAATGCATGATCCGCGCCAGTTCGGGATGTGCGCTTTTTCACCGCCGCCCAGGAATCGTTATTTCACCGATCCCTTGCGTGGCTTGGGCTTGAAGACCTTTGGCGCGGTACGGCGAGGGCGGGGAAACGTCCCGATCCGGATCAGGCGCGACACCCCGATCCGGATATGGTCTCAAATCAGCACGCGGACGGGACGATCGCGAGGACCGCCCCGTCCTGAAGCGCCTTAGAAGCCGGCCGAGAGGGTGATCTGCGCCGTGCGGTGCGGGCCGGAGCGGTAGTTGGCCGCGCCGGTCACGACGGTCGAGATCGTGCCCAGGTAGTCCTTGTCGAAGATGTTATCGACGTTGATCCGGGCCTTGATGTCCTTCAGCGCCCCGTAGTTGAAGCCTTCGCCCAGGTCGATGTAGGCGTTGAACAGCGTATAGCCCTTGGTCTTCTCGTTGTTCATGAAGTTGCTGTAGCGATCGCTGATGTGGCGCGCCGATAGATTGATGACGGCCCACTCGGTCGGCTCGAACGTGACGCCGCCCTGGATGGCGATCTCGGGGAAGTCCGGGACGCTCTTGCCCTTGAGCGGGTAATCCGTGACCCCCGTGGCGCTACGGATCGAGAAGCCGTCCTCGAACACCGAGTGGTTATAGGAGGCGTTGGTGTTGAAGTAGATCTTGCCGCCCAACGCCTCGGGCTTCCACTGGCCGCTGAACTCCAGGCCGTAGGCGTGCACGCCGCCGACGTTCTGGTAGTAGGTTTCCAGCGTGGTGGTGCCCGGCAGGTATTCGCTGAACGACTGCAGGCGGTTCTTGAAGCTGGTGTAGTAGGTCACCACCGAGGCGTTGAAGGTCGGGTGGTTGGCGCGGTAGCCCAGCTCGATGTTCTTCGAGGTCTCGGCCTTGGGCGCGGGCACGTTCACGGTCGCCGGGGTGTAGTAGACCGCGTCGGCGCCGCGCGGCAGCGACATGTTCTCCGAGTACGACGTGAACACCTGGCCGCGGCCGATCGTGTAGACCGCGCCGACCTGCGGCAGGAACAGATCCTCCCACGTGGTCCGCAGATTGGCGGTCTGGCTGAAGCGGAAGTCCTCGCGGTTGCGCTTGCCCAGCATCTGGTAGTCGACGCTCAGCATGCGGAAGCCCGCGTCCACCTTCAGCTTGCCGTCCGCCAGGACGACGGTGTCCTTCAGGAAGCCCTCCCAGGTGTCGCGCTTGGAGGTGTAGTTGCGCGTCCGATAGACGGGCTGGCTGAAGTTCGGCGCGCCTTCGGGCGAACCGTCGGCGACGTTGTAGGTGTTCGACAGCTGGTGGTAGTCGTCGTCCTCGTACCAGGCGCCGCCCTCGATCTTGTGGTCGCCGAGGTTCCAGGTGACCTTGCCGGTCGCGCCCTTGCGGATGCCGTCGATCTGCGAGATGCCGAACTGCAGGCCGAGCGGGGCGTTCAGCCCCGGCACCACGGCCTTCTGCTGGTTGTAGTAGCCCAGCGCGGTGTCGTAGCCGACGCCGCTGGAGCCCCAGCCGTCCTTCTTCTCGTAATAGACCGTGCCCGTGAAGCGCAGGTTCTCGCCGAGGTCCTTGTGCAGGGTCGCGCCATAGAGGTGGTCGCTGCGGGCGTTCAGGCCGAACTTGTAATACTGGGCGTAGTTGGCGTTCGAGTACTTCAGACCGCTCGCGGTGGGCGCGAGATTGGCGATATAGCCGACATAGCCGAAGTCACGCCCCTTGCGGCCGTAGATGTCGTTGGCCGTCCCCTTGTACTGGGCGATCGTGAACGACGGGCTGTCATAGTCGAAATAGTCGTTGTGCACCGTCTGGAACGACAGGTCGCCGCCCTCGAACTCCCAGCGGATCTTGCCCTCGTAGTGCTCGCGGTCGATCGTGCCCGGGCCGCGCCACTGGTCGCTATTGATGACCGAGCCGCTGGCATAGGCCGAGAAGCCCTTATGCTCGCCGGTCTCCAGCCGCAGGAAGGTGCGGGTCAGGTTGTCCTCGCCGAAGGTCTGGCTGACCTTGCCGCCGGCCGTCTCGCCAGGCGCTTGGGTGAAGTAGTCGACGATCGGACCCAGCGAGGCGTAGCTGGGCAGCGAGACGTCGCCCGCGCCCGATGAGGCCGTGACCCGCAGCAGGTTCTCGTTGTCGACATAGCGATAGATCGGGCTGCCGCCGAACTGGTCGCTGCGGCCCATCGGGATGTCGTCGAGCAGGAAGCCGACCTGCTGGAAGTTGAAGGCGCGCACGGTGACCGAGTTGCCGAACTCGTACATGCCCAGCGCGTCGTTGGCCTGGACGTTGAAGCCCGGCAGGGACTCCAGCATCTTCAGGCCGGTGATGCCGGCCGGGGCGGACAGCAGAGCCTCGCGGGTGATCGACACCGTGGCGGTGGCCTGGTCGGTGCCGACGGCGATCGCGGCCTCGGACACCCGCTTGCCGGTGACGACCACCGAGTCGACTTCGTTCTTGGTCTCTTGGGCCTGGGCGACGCCGGCCAAGCCAAGCACAGATG
Source organism: uncultured Caulobacter sp. (assembly GCA_936942565.1). Taxonomy (GTDB): domain Bacteria; phylum Pseudomonadota; class Alphaproteobacteria; order Caulobacterales; family Caulobacteraceae; genus Caulobacter. Next base: position 6,823 of record CAKZJK010000457.1, read on the forward strand.
CCAAAATAATGGGCGTGATTAGACTACGAACGCCGACATTTCCATCATGGAACTTATTGTAATTCACGCGATACCCCCAGCGAATGTTTTGGACGCCTCGGGTATCATTGGCCAATGCCTCGCCATAACGAGAATGGCTTATAGGTCTATATAAGGAATTGCTCGATTATGACCGTTTTTTAACCTGCCGGCGATCGGGCCTGGGCGCCCGAAAGCCAGGGTCATGCGTCCCATGCACGAGATCGCGCCGCGCCCTCGCGCCTAGCGCGTTTCCGACCAGCGGAAACAGCGATCCGAACGGCTCTAGCGTTCGTCCTTCACCAGGACGCCGCCCTTCATCACCTTGGGCACGGCCGTCAGGACGGAGATGTCCGCCAGCGGGTCGCCGGCCACCGCGATCAGGTCGGCGAAGCAGCCCGGCGCGTCGCACCCCACCTGCCCCGTCTTGCCCATCAGCTCCGCGGCCACGGTCGTCGCCGACTGGATCGCCTGCATCGGCGTCATGCCGTACTTGACCATGTAGGGCATCTGGCGCGCGTTCCAGCCGTGCGGATAGACGCCCGCGTCGGTGCCGTAGGCGATCTTGACCCCCGCCTTCACCGCCTTGCGGAAGCCTTCCCGCTGAGCGTCGGTGGTCTCGCGGTTCTTGCGGATCATGCCGTCGGGCCAGTGGTGCTCGCGGCCATAGGTGTCGATGAAGTCGCCGTTGTAGATGTCGGCCACCAGGAAGACGCCCTTGGCCTTCATCAGGGCGATTCCCTCGTCGTCGATCAGCGAGCCATGCTCGATCGAGCGGACGCCCGCGCGGACGGCGGTCTTGACCCCCTCGGCGCCGTGCGCGTGGGCGGTGGCGTAGGTCCCGCGCTTGGCGGCCTCCTCGACGGCGGCGCGGATCTCGTCCTCGGAGAGCTCCAGCTGGCCAGGCTCGGTGCCCTCGGTCAGCACCGCGCCGGTGGCGATCAGCTTGATGAAGTCGGCGCCGCCCACCAGCAGCGCGCGGACCTTCTTGTGAACGTCGGCGGCGTCCTCGACCACGCCGCGCCGCATCTCGGCGGGGATCGTGACGTCCGGCGCGAGGCCGGTGATCTCGCCGCCTCCGCCCGGCGCGGTGACATAGGCGCCGGCCACCGACATCCGGGGACCTGGCACATGGCCCACCTCGATCGCGTCGCGCAGGGCCACGTCGCTGAACGCCCGCCAGCTGCCCACGTCGCGCACGCTGGTGAAGCCGGCCATCAGGGTCGCGCGGGCGTGGGCGGCGCCGACATAGGCCTGCTCCGAAGCGCTGCGCATCAGCGGCTGGGCGATGTTCTCGCTCTGCTCGTCGTCGACCAGATGGGTGTGCATGTCGATCAGGCCGGGCAGGACGGTGAGGCCGCTCCAGTCGGCGACGGGTCCGTCCTTGGGCGGCGCGGTCCACGCGGTAACGGCGGTGATCTTGCCCGCCTCGACGCGGATCAGCCGGTCGGTGGCGACCTTCCCCGTCTGGGGGTCGATCAGCTTGCCCGCGCGGACGTAGGAGATCTGGGCCGCGACGGCCGAGGTGGCCAGGGACGCCGCCAGGGCGGCCAGGACGAAACGCGCGATCATTGCACGGTCTCCGACGAGCGGCGGCCCACATGCCGCATCCAGACATAGAGCGGCGCGCCGGCCGCCAGCAGCACCAGGCCCCACATGGTCACCGACCAGCCCGCGCCATAGAAGGTCCAGGCCGAGTAAACGGCAGCGACGCCCGCGACAATCGCCAGGCCCCGCGACAGCGGCATCTTGCCCTCGCGTCCCAGCTTCAGCACGGCCAGCGAACAGAAGAGATAGGCGAACAGGCTGGAGGTCGTGGCCAGCAGCGCCATGAAGGTGAAGGCGTCGGCCAGTGACTTGGCGTAGTTCGTCAGCACCAGGATCGTCACCAGCGCGCTGGACAGCAGGTGGGCGCGCACTGGCGTCCCGTTCGCCGAGGTCTTGGCCATCCAGGCGGGAAAGACGCCGTCGCGCGCCATGGCCGCGGGCAACTCGCCCTGCAGCAGCACCCAGCCGTTCAGGGCGCCCAGCGCGCTGATCGCGGCGAAGGCCGCCAGGAGCAGGCGCAGGTCGCCGCCACCACCGCCGCCGTGATAGGCCATGAAATCCGCCAGCGGCGCGTTGGAGCCCTTCAGCACGGAAACCGGCGTCAGCAGCAGCACGCTGGCCGAGACCAGCAGGTAGATCAGCCCGGTGAAGGCCGTGCCGAACAGGGTCGAGCGCGGAATGTTGCGCGCGGGTTGGTCGACCTGTTCGGCGGGGATGGTCGCCGACTCCACGCCTAGCATAGCCCACAGGGTCAGGGCGGCGGCGGCGGTGATCCCGCCGGCCGACAGGGCGGAGGGCTCGAAGGGCATGACCGCCCCTCCCCCCTTCCGCAACAGGACAAGCCCGGCCAGACCGGCCACCGCGACCAGGGGGAACAGTTTGAGGATCGTGGTCACAAGCTGGGTCCAGCCCGCCGAGCGCGCGCCCGCGCAATTGATGGCGGTGGCGATCCAGACCACCCCCACCGTGACGGTCGCGGCCAGCGCCGGCGTCTTGGCCAGGGCCGGGAAGAAGACGCTCATATAGCTGACGGCGGCGATGGCCAGGGCGGCGTTGGAAACCCAGACCGAGATCCAGTACGACCAGGCCACGAGGAAGCCCGCCGGCCGCCCGAAGGCCTCCTCGGTATAGACGAACGGTCCGCCGGCGCGGGGAAAGGCCTGGGCCAGCCGCGCGAAGACCAGGGCCAGGCACAGGGCGCCGCCGATGGTGATCAGCCAGGCGATGACGGCGTTCCAGCCATAGGGCGCCAGCGAGGCCGGCAGCATGAAGACGCCCGAGCCGATCATGTTGCCTACGACCAGGGCCACGCACATCCAGAGGCCGAGGGGTTTAGGGGGCCGTGCGCTCATTCAAGACATCCGATTTCCCCGGCGAATGCCGGGGCCCAGATCGAACCGGCTGACCTGGAAGTGTTCGGGGGG
>CAKZJK010000458.1 GCA_936942565.1 uncultured Caulobacter sp.
ATGAAGTTCGACACGCCCGCCACCACCAACCCGATCGACCAGCTGAAGGTAATCGGCAAGCCGACCGACCGCATCGACGGCCCGCTGAAGACCACCGGCACGGCGCCCTACGCCTATGAGCGCCACGACGCGCTCGGGAACGTCGCCTACGGCTATGTGCTGGGCGCGGCGATCGCCAAGGGCCGCATCAACGGCATGGACCTTAGCCGCGCGAGGGCCGCGCCGGGCGTGCTGGCCGTGGTCAATGCGGCTAGCGCCGGCAAGCTGACCAAGGGCGACTTCAATACCGCCGAGCTCTTGGGTGGGCCCGAAATCCAGCACTACCACCAGGCCATCGCCGTGGTGGTGGCCGAGACCTTCGAGCAGGCCCGCGCCGCCGCCGCCCTGATCGAGGTCGACTACCAGAAGGCCCAAGGCCGCTTCGACCTAGCCGCCGCCAAGGACGACGCACCGCCAGCCGGCAAGGACAACCCTGATACCGCCGTCGGCGACTTCGACAAGGCCTTCGCCGAGGCCCCAGTCAAGCTGGATGCGACCTACACCACGCCCGACCAGGCCCACGCCATGATGGAGCCGCACGCGACCATCGCCGCCTGGAAGGGTGAAAAGCTGACCGTCTGGACCGCCAACCAAATGGTCGCCTGGGGCCGTGGCGACGTCGCCAAGACGCTTGGTATCCCAAAGGACAATGTCCGCTTGGTCTCGCCCTATATCGGCGGCGGCTTCGGCGGCAAGCTGTTCGTCCGGGCCGACGCCATCCTGGCGGCGCTGGGGGCCAAGGCCGCTGGGCGGCCGGTGAAGATAGCCCTGCCCCGGCCGCTGATGTTCAACAACACCACCCATCGCCCGGCCACCATCCAGCGCATCCGCCTGGGCGCCAAGCGCGACGGCAGGATCGTCGCCATCGGCCACGAGAGCTGGTCCGGCGACCTGCCCGGCGGCGGCCCCGAGACCGCGACCCAGCAGACCCGCCTGCTCTACGCCGGCGCCAACCGCCTGATGAAGATGAAGCTGGCGACGCTGGACCTACCCGAGGGCAACGCCATGCGCGCGCCCGGCGAGGCGCCCGGCCTGATGGCCTTGGAAATCGCCATTGACGAACTGGCCGAGAAACTGGCCATGGACCCCATCGAGCTGCGCGTCCTCAACGACACCCAGGTCGATCCGGAAAAGCCCGGCCGGCCGTTCTCGCAGCGCCAGCTGGTCCAGTGCCTGCGCCTCGGCGCCGACCGCTTCGGCTGGGCCAAACGCAGCCCCCGCCCCGGCCAGGTGCGCGAGGGCCGCTGGCTGATCGGACAGGGGGTGGCGGCGGCGTTCCGCAACAACCTCGTGATGAAGTCGGCCGCCCGCGTGCGGCTGGAGAAGACCGGCCAGATCATCGTCGAGACCGACATGACCGACATCGGCACCGGCAGCTACACGATCATCGCCCAGACCGCCGCGGAAATGATGGGCGTGCCGCTGCACCAGGTGACCGTGAAGCTGGGCGACTCGACCTTCCCGGTCTCGGCCGGCTCCGGCGGCCAGTGGGGCGGTAACAGCTCGACGGCCGGGGTCTACGCCGCCTGCGTGAAGCTGCGCGAGGCGGTGGCGACGAAGCTGGGCCTGGACCCAGCGACCGCCGAGTTCTCGGACGGCCGGGTGAAGCTCGGCAACCAAAGCCTGCCGCTGGCCCAGGCCGCCGCCGACGCGCCGGTCGTGGCCGAGGACGCCATGGAATACGGCGACCTCGCCAAGACCCATCAGCAGTCGACCTTTGGCGGCCACTTCGTCGAAGTCGCGGTCGACAGCGCCACGGCCGAGATCCGCATCCGCCGAATGCTGGCCGTCTGCGCCGCCGGGCGGATCCTCAATCCGAAGTCCGCCCGCAGCCAGGTGATCGGCGCCATGACCATGGGGGCCGGCGCGGCCTTGATGGAGGAGCTGGTCGTCGACAAGCGCATCGGCTTCTTCGTCAATCACGACTTGGCCAGCTACGAGGTGCCAGTGCACGCCGACATCCCGCACCAGGAGGTGATCTTCCTGGACGAGACCGACCCGATGTCCTCGCCGATGAAGGCCAAGGGCGTGGGCGAGCTGGGCATCTGCGGCGTCGGCGCGGCGGTGGCCAACGCGGTCTACAACGCCACCGGTGTGCGAGTGCGGGACTACCCAGTGACGCTGGATAAACTCCTGCGGCAAATGCCGGTCGTGGCATGAGCGCCATGAGCGGGCAGTTGGTCCGCTCCAAGAACACGATATTCAGGAGAGCCGGCCGAGCACCAGGTCAAGGTCGCCGTCAACGCACCATCGCGTGCTAAGCGCTCAAGGGGGACGCCTTTCCCAAACTGGTGTGGTCCATGTCCGAAACGGTGGAGAGTGACTTTCAGGAGCAAAGCGAAAACGTTCCTTTGAGCGATTTCGGGGTTCAGACCTTCGGGTAGCCGCCGACCTCCTGCTCGTCGTCGATCACCTTGCCCCTCCCGGCCCTCACCTCGCGAACGATCCTGTGATCGACCGCGTCGCGGTCCCACGGCCGCGCGCCGGCGTTGGCCAGGACATGGGCCGCGACCTGGCTGGACGGCAACAGCTTCAGCCCCTCCGGCCAGAATGGCGGCTTGGCCAGGAGCTTGATCTTGGGGAGCGGGTCGGTGTTGAGCACCCGCGCCGGCGGCATCTCGGTCCCGTCGGCGTAGCGGGCCATGTTGTCGAAAGCGTAGAGCTCCAGGTCCCCCTGCCCCTCGACGATCAGGAACGGCAGGTCCGGGCGCGTAGACGCCCCGCCCTTCACCACATTGCCGGCGATGACCAACTGACCGACGCGCCACTGGTGGCCAACCCACTCGCTGGCGTTCAGGGCGTAGTGCATGCACCGCGTGCCGGGATCGTAGATCAGGTTGTTCACGCTCACCGCCTCGACCCCGCCCTTGAACAGCTGGTTGCGCTCGCGGTTGTGGGCGTAGAGATTCCGGGCGATCAGCACCTCGTAGGCGTTGTCGTGGATCAGGCTGCCCTTGGAATGCTCGCCCTTGATATGGCTGGCGTTCGACAGCCCTTCCGCGACGATGTTGTTGCTGAAAGTGATCCGGTGCGAGGTCCCGTCACGCCAGCCGGCCGGATCCTCGCCCCCCGTGAAGCGCGGGCCCGAGGCCGACAGGTTCTCGTCGGTGGCCCAGCTGGTCGAGCAGTGATCGACGATGACGTCGCGGGCCTTCCAGCAGGTGATGCCGTCCACCTCCCAGCCGCTCTTGCTCGGCTCGCCGTCGCGGCCCGCGCGAACGCGGATGTGGCGGACGATGACGTCGTGGCTCTCGATGGCCAGGCTGCCCTTGATCAGAGTGATCCCTGGCGAGGGCGCGGTCTCGCCGGCGATGGTGAGGAAGGGTTCGGTGACCTTGAGACTGTGGCGGGCCAGGGCGATCACGCCGCCCACGTCGAAGACGATGGTGCGCGGCCCCTTGGCGGCGATGGCTTCGCGCAGAGAGCCAGGACCGCCGCCGGCCAGGGTCTTGACGCGGATCACCTTGCCCCCGTCGCCGCCGGGCGTCTTGCCGGCCCAGCCCAGGCGCTCGAACGGCGCCTTGCGCGGCGCGGCCATGACCAGGCCCGGCGTCGCCGCCAGGGCGGCGGCCAGCAGGGTGTCGCGACGGGTGATCATGGTAGCCCTCCCTCTTCTTGTTCTTAGGCGCCAGTCGCTAGCCAAGCGACCGCGTTGGCCAGCCAGCGCCGCTGCAATGGCTCGACCATGTCCGGCAGGCGGTGGACCAGCACCCGCGCCCTGTCTTTGCGGACGACGAAGCTGGCCGCGCCGTTCTTGCGGTCGTGGTCGCGGCTGTAGGCGGCGATGACCTCGATGCCCTCGCCCTCGATGACAAGGCCGTTCGACGGCTGGCCCTCGACCTGATGCAGCACGCTCATGGCCATGTCGGCCGGCAAGCCGGCGAAGGTGGAATGGGCGCGGACATAGTTCCAATTGCCCATCCACGGCGCGCGCAGGCCGCCAACCTGGCCGGCGTAGCTGAACAGACCCAGGCCGGACAGCTGCTTGGCGACACCGTCGGCGAGGCCGTCCTCCTGAACCACGGCCAGCAGCGGCGTACCCGCCTTGGCGGCGGCGAGCACGTCGGGCGGCAGCTCGCCCAAGACCACGACGGGCTTCTCGCCCTTCTTGGGCTGGGCCTCCAGGCCGGTCTGCTCGCCCACCTGGCGGCGGACGATCTCGTCGGTCTTCAAACCCGAGGCGACGATGCCCGCGTAGTGAACGCCCGGCTTCAAGTCTTCGACCACCACATTGGGCAGGGCCGCGAGCTGCTCGCGCAGGCTCTTGGCGACGCCCGACACGCCGATCTTCAACGGTTTGACGGGCTTGGGCGCGGGGGCCGTCACCCAGATCTCCCGATCGGAGACCACATCGCCAAACGCCACGCGCAGGATGTTCAGCCCCGGACGGGCCAAGGGCGGCGTACGGAAGCGCTCGGCCAGCAGATAGCTCAGTTGGTCGGGCGTCTGGGTCGGCGCGGACCAGCGCCCCAGTTCCTGGACTTGGCCACCCTCGCCTACCAAACTCAGTACGATCTCGCCGGTCGCGGTCCGTCCGCTGTCGTTGAAGAACCAGATGTCCAACTCGGCGGTCTCGCCGGCCGCGAAGGCCAGCGTCCGGGGCTTGGCGACCGCCATGACCGGCCGCAGGGCCTGGCTCATCAGGGTCGGATCGGCCTTGAACCCGCGCAACGCGTCCACAATGCCTGAATGGTTCTCGATCGAGGTGCTTTCCCAACCCGAGATCACCGCCACGTCGACTGTCTCTCCCAGGCGGATATTCTCCAGGTAGTTGCGCCAGGACTCGTAGACCTTGCGACCGACCGACAGGAACAGCGCCTCGCTGCTCGGGAAGGCCTGATTAAACCCCCAACGCTCGATATAGCTGTTGGTGGCCGCGACGATGTCCTTGTGATCTTGAAGGTCGTAGCTCTTGCCACCCTTGGCAAGGATCTCGACGAGCATGGCCTCGTGGTTGTCGGCCGTGGCGCAACCTTGCATCTCACCGAACTCGACGATGAAGGGCTTGCCCTTCTGCATGTGGATGTAGTCGTCCTTGGACCGGTAGAACTTGTCGTACCACTGGTCGCCGGCGCCCTGGTGCTCGACCCACCAGCCGCCCCATTCCTCGACGTCCGAGCGGTAGTAGTGGTCGTTGTACGGCAGGTACATGGCCTGGGCCGCGCCGCGCTTGACGAAGCCATCGTTGAGGATGACCGCGCGGCTGGGATCGAGGTCGTGCATGGCCTTCAGCACCGCCTGCACGTCGGGATTCGCCAGGTTCGCGCCGATCTCGTTCTGCAAGGTGTACTGGACAAGCGACGGCCGCGAACGGAACGCACGGACCATGGCCTTGCACTTCTCCACCATGAAGTCGCGGCTAAACGCGTCGGCTTCGGACAACTTTTCGCCGGGCTTGAGATCGCGGCCGATGGCGTGACGGCCGCCGCCGGGCTCCATGACCCGTAGCAGACCCATCTCGTCCATCGCGTCGAACGCCTCGGGCTTGCCGATGTTGCGGTGGAAGTGCAGCGCGTTGAGACCCAGCTTGTGGGCGGCGGTCACCTCGCGGCGAGCCAGCTCGGGCGTCGGCCAGAGGCCATTGAAGCCCCAATAGCCCCAAGAGATCGCCGAGTAGAGCCGCCCCCGCCGGCCGTTCAGGCGCAGCAGGGCGTCGGTCCCGACGCCATCGACGCCAAACCACCGGAAGCCGAACCGCACTTCGCGCGTGTCGACGATGTCCTTCGCCTCGGCCCAGCGGAAACGCAAACGATGCAGAACCGGCGTATTCAGGTCCCAGATCCGGGCGCTCGGCGCGGAGACCGTGAAGCGCACGCGCAGGCGCCGCGGGTCTATCGCCTCAACAGCCTCGACCGTCACCGCGGCCGCGACCGGCGCGCCGGCGTCGTCCATGAGCTCAGCGGCGGCCTTCCTCTTCAGCTTGTCCAGGCCGGCCTTGGGCGGAGGCTTGTCGAGCACGACCTCCATGAAGCCGATGACCTGGCGCGGGTTGGGCGTATTCAAGACCCAGGCGTCGTCGATCCGCGCAGCGCGCGGGTGAACGCTGAGGGTGACGCCGCGGTCCAAGCCTCCGAAACCATGCGAGGCGAAGAGCTTCAGCTTGCCCCACATCATGGTCGTGGAGTCGCGCCAGTCGAAGCGCCCACCCGGATTGGTGATGCGGATCGACAGGCGGTTGGCCTGGCCGGGCTTCATGGCCTCAGATAGATCGCAATGGATCGGCAGCTCCGACATGATCGAGTAGCCGACCAGCTGCTCGTTCAGGAACACCTCGGCCCGCATCCGAGCGCCCCGGATGTTCAGCATCACCCGCTGCCCCTTGGCCCAGGTCGGAATGTCGATCGTCCGGCTCCACCACGACACGCCCTTGTAAGCGCCGTAGCGCGGCACGTCGTCGTCCTCGGCGTAGCGGTATTCGTCCGGACCGTAGGGCCGCGTGCCGAACGCGCCCCAGAAGTGCTGCTCGACCGTCGCCGGCAGGGTGACCTTGATCGCCTCGCCGGAACCCAGCGCGCCCCACCCCCCCGTCGGCGGGTTTACCGGCAGCTTGGCCAGCTCAAACGTCCCCGGCAGATGAATAAGGTCGTCCTTCCAAGGCGCGTCTTGGTCGATCCACAGCGACCAGCTTTCGTCAGGGATGGCCAGTGAAGACTCGGCGGCCAAGCTCGCCGCCGGCGCGAGACCCGTGGCGGCGGCGACGCCTAGGCTGGTGGTCAGGAAACCGCGACGATCGATACGCATGGAATGCTCTGCTCTACGGGGTCCAGCCGTCGGGGCCGGCCAGGAAGGTCTTGCGGTCCCAGGCCGTGGCCTGCTCGGCGGTCAGCTGCCTGGCGCGCGGCTCGCGGGTCTTGGGGCTCGCCCCCGGACCTGTGGAGGCGTACTCGGCGAAGGTGGCGGCGTTCAGGGTCTCGGTCTTGCCGGGCGTCCACTCACGCCAGCCGGCCGGCTGCAGCGGGGCCTCGATGCGCGATCGCATGAAGATCACCGTGGCCAGGGGCCGCCAGGCCCGCCCGAACCAGATCTCCTTGGCGTCCTTGTCCGCGGTGATCAGGCTGCGGTCGAAGACATAGGCGCTGTCCTGATCGGGCCTCACCTTGCTCTGAGCGGTGATCATCACCGTCTGGTGGGCGATGCCGTGGATATGGCAACGATCGAAGAAGGCCTTGGCGTCGCCGAAGATGAAGTCGACGTGCCCCTCGATATAGCAGTCCTTGAAGTACTGCCGGCTGGGCTTGTCCTTCTTGGAGGCCGCATAGAGCGTGTCCTGGGCGCCCAGCAGTCGCACCTTCTCCAGCACGGCGCGGTCGGCGGTGATGGCCAGGGCCACGGCCTGCGACGGGCGCGCGTCCTTCAGGTGATAGTCGTTCTGGATCGTCAGGTTCTTGGCGCGAAAGCCGTCACCAGAGACGTTCATCGTGAACGACTTGAAGGTGCCGCCCGCCGTCAGCGCCCCGTCGCTCCAGACGACAACCACGTCTTGAGGCTTGCCGCCCTTGCCGACAAGGCGGACGTTCGGCTTGGCGATCGTGACCTTCTCCCGGTACTCGCCCGGCTGGAGCTCGATCGTGCCGCCCTCCGCCGGCAGGGCCTCCACGGCGGAGGCCAAGGTCTTGTAGACCGCCTTGCGGCCGACCTTCAGGGTCTCGGCCGAGGCGACGTCGGTCAGGGCTGTCGCCAGCAGCAGGGCGAGAAAGAAACGTTTGCCGATCATCATGCCTTCACCAGGGCGCCGTCTCGGACGATGAGGCGCGCGCTCTGACCGTTCTTGAGGTCGAGCTCGAGGGTCGAGCCAGCATGGACCACCGCATGCTTGCCATCGGCCTTGGCGGTCAGCACGGCCTCGGCGAGCTTCCCGCCCGCCCAGCTGAGATCGACGCCGATCGCGCCGCGCGCCCTCAGCCCCGTGATGCGGCCGGTCGGCCAAGCCGACGGCAGGGCCGGCAGCAGATAGATGCGGTCGTTGCGGCTCTGCAGGACCATCTCGGTCATGCCCGAGGTCCCGCCGAAATTGCCGTCGATCTGGAACGGCGGATGGGCGTCGAACATGTTCGGGTAGGTGCGCTCCGGCCCCAGCAGCAGTTTCAGGATGCCGTGGGCATGGTCTCCGTCGCCCAACCGCGCCCACAGGTTCAGGCGCCAGGCGATGGCCCAGCCGGTGGAGAGATCACCGCGCGTGACCAGCGTCTGCCTGGCCGCCGCCGCCAGCTTGGGCGTGGCGTCGAGCGATATCTGATCGGAGGGGAATAGACCGTAGAGATGCGAGACGTGGCGGTGATGGATATCGACGGCGTCGGCGTCCCAATCTTCCTGCCACTCCTGCAATTGCCCGTCCTTACCGATCTTGTACGGGGCCAGCTTGTCGCGCGCCGCCTTCAACTCGGCGACGAAGGCGTCATCGGCCCCAAGGATGGCCTCGGCCTTCAGGCAGTTGTCGAACAGGTCACGGACGATCGCTTGATCCATGGTCGGCCCCGCGACAATGGACGAGCCATGGCCGTGATTGTTCTCGGGCGAGATGGAAGGATTGGTGACCAGCACGCCGAATTTCGGATCAGCCACCAGGGTATCCAGGAAGAACCGCGCCGAGCCCTTCATCAGAGGATAGACCCGCTGTAGATAGGCCCTGTCGCGACCATAGTCGTAATGATCCCAGACGTGCTTGCACAGCCAGGCGCCGCCCGTCGGCCAGACGCCGAACTTTGCGCCGTCGATCGGCGCGGTCGCCCGCCACAGGTCGGTATTGTGGTGCGTGACCCAGCCGCGCGCGCCGTACATGGCCTTGGCCATCCGCGCGCCGGTCTCCGAGATGTCCTGAACGAGGGCGATCAGCGGTTCGACCAGCTCTGGCAGACTCGTCGGCTCGGCTGGCCAGTAGTTCATCTCGGTGTTGATGTTGATCGTGTACTTGCCGCCCCAGGGCGCGAAGGTCTTGTCGTTCCAGATGCCCTGCAGATTGGCCGGCTGGCTTCCCGGACGCGAGCAGGCGATCAGCAGGTAGCGACCGTACTGGTAGTAAAGCGCCGCCAGCGACGGATCGTCGGTGGTCGGCGATTGCTTGATGCGGTCGTCGGTCGGGAGCAGGTCGGCGCGCGTGCGGCCAAAGTCGACGCCCACGCGGCGGAACAGCGCCCGGTGGTCGGCCTGGTGGTCGGCCAAGATCTTCGCCCACGGCTTGGCGGACAGCTTGGCTAGCGTGCTCTTGTTTAGCGCCACGGGGTCGCCAGAGACATCGTCATAGCGACGATAGTTGGTCGCCGCCGCGATTAGGATCAGCACCTCGTCGGCGCCCTTCACCGACAGGACGCCGCCCTCGCCGCTGACCTTGCCGCCCTTGGCGCGCACGTCGACCCGGCACTCGAACTTCAGCTTGGCGCCGATGCCTTGCGAGGGTTCGTTGACACCCGCCAAGACCAGTTGCGCGCCCTCAATGGACGCTGCGGGCTTGGACTTCAGCGGGCTGGCGAAGGACAGGTCGACGTTGATCGCGCCCCTCCGGCTGGCCGTCAGGCGCACGGCGATCACGCTGTCCGGCGCGCTGGCGATCACCTCGCGGGAATAGCGAACGCCGCCGGCCGTAAAGCGGTTCGTCGCGATGGCGCCGTCGATATCCAGGTCGCGGACATAGTCGGCGCTCGCCTCGCTCAGGCCCGGGAAGTCCAACTTGAGATCGCCGATCGTCTGATACGACATCTGGCGCTTGGGCAGGCCCATGAACT
>CAKZJK010000459.1 GCA_936942565.1 uncultured Caulobacter sp.
CCCCCTCCGTCGTCTCTTCGAGCCGACACCTCCCCCGCTAGGGGGAGGATTTTGGATCTACCCCCGAACCTTCGCCGCGTCCGCCAGATAAAGCTCCAGGTTCGTCCAGCCCGAGCCGTCCTTGGCGAGCGCCGCGTCGTCGGCCGTCCTCGGATCCAGGCCGTGCGCCGTCTCCCAGGCGTCGGGCATCCCATCGCCGTCGGTGTCCTTGGCGGGCTGGCCGGCGGGCAGCACCGGCCAGCCGCCGACGTCGGCCTGGGTGTCGATGACCTTGCCGGTCCGGGTCCGGACGCCCCCGACGATCCGCCGATCCACGGGATCGCGCCAGACCGAGGCGCCGGCGTCGGCCAGCACGCGCGCATAGGCCTGATCGGCCGGCTCGGGCGCCACCGGCGCGACGTCCACCGGCGCGGCCAGGCGATAGCCGGCGGGCTCGGGTATGGTGAAGCTCACCAGGCTCCAGGGATCGGCCGGAACGACGCCGTCCATGCTGTTGCCGGCGAACCAGGCCTTGGCCAGCGTGTCGCTCTCCTTGAAGGCGAAGCGCTTCTCGGAATTGGGCCCCGGGACATAGGCGTTGTCGACGAAGTTGTAGGCCGACAGCGTCGCCTTGTCGGCGTTGTAGCCCGCCCGGTCGTGGCCCCAGTTGTAGAAGACGTTCGAGCGGAAATCGAACAGCGCCCCCACCGGGTCCTTGTCCGGCCCCTCGTAGTTGCCGGGCCTTGGCATGCGCGCCATGTGGTTGGCCCACAGATTGTGGTGGAAGCTGATCTTGCTGCCGTTCCCGCCGCGGATCAGGCTGCCATAGCCGTGGTCGCCCTTGACGTGGATCGAGTGGGCCAGGCTCTCGGCGATGATCGACCACTGGACGGTCAGGTCATAGAAGCCCTGATCGGGGCGGTCGTAGCGGGCCGAGGCCGACAGGGTCTCGTCCACCGACCAGCTAGCCGAGACGTGGTCCAGGATGATCCGCCGGCCGCCGCTGATCCAGATCGCGTCGCCCTCGACCTTGCTCTCCGCGCCCAGGCGCGAGCGGATGAAGCGGATCACCACGTCGTCGGCCGAGATCACCAGGGTCTGGTCGCGCAGGGTGATCCCGCCGCCCGGCGCGGTCTGGCCGGCGATCGTGATGCGGCCCTCGCGGATCTTCAGCTCGCTCTTCAGCGCGATCGTGCCGGCGACGTCGAACACCACCGTGCGCGGCCCCTTGGCCTCGATCGCCGCGCGCAGGGAGCCTGGACCGGAGTCGTCCAGGTTCGTCACCCGGATCACCGCCCCGCCACGCCCGCCCAGCGAGAGCCGTCCCGCGCCCTCCGCGCCCGGGAAGGCCAGGGTCTCGGCGGCGAGGGCCTGTCCTGAAAGCAGGGCGGCGGCCAGCGCGCCAGCGGCTAGACGAAGGTGGATCATGAACGCTCCCCGGATCACGGCGACGGCTCGACCGTCGTTCTGGCGGCGAAGGTGCGGGTCGCGCGCGGCTTTGTCCACCGGTGTCATTCATCGCGCTCGCGACAACAAGGTTGGGTGGTGACAGTCGCTCCATTGTGATTTACGACTGTAGATCTAATTTACAGTCGTGAGTTTCCAGTGGCGACCCATCACGTCCGTATCGGCAAGCCGCGTCTCGAAGGTCGCGCGCCTGGCCCCTGGCGCTGGGCGGCGATCGCCGTCGGCCTCGTGGCGCTGATCGGGGGGGGGAGCCAGGTCATGGCGCGCCGCGATCGCGCCGAGCAGGCGCTCCGGGACGCCTATTGGCGCGTCGACGGACCGCCTTGCGCGCCGCTCGATCCGAAGGTCTTCCGGAGCCTTGGCCACTATCCGCAGGTCACGCCCTATGACGAGACCCTGTACCGACGCGCCGGCGGGACGATGACTTGCACCCATCTGGCCGATCGGATCGACGGCGCGAAGGTCCGCTACCAGGTCTGCAAGTTCAACGCGCCCAACTATCTGGCCGTGGGGCTGGGCGGACGCGAATGGTTCTATGACCTCGGCGGCGCGCGCTCGGCGGCGGTCACGGTCATCAAGGACGAGGTCCGCTGCGTCGTCATCCCGCCCTTCAGGATGTGATTGGCGCTTGCCCTGACGCCATGTTCATAGCTAGCTATATAGCGCGCTATGAATGGAGGGCGGCATGGATCTTCTGGCGAGCTACGGCGTGGGCTTTCTGGGCAGCCGGCTCAAGCGGCTGGCCGAGCGGATGCAGGCGGACGCCGCCGAGGTCGCGCGATCGCTGGACCTGCCGGTGCAGCCGGCCCAGATGTCGCTGCTGCTGACCATCCGACTGCATGGCCCGATCGCGGTCGGGGAGCTGGCCGAGCAACTCCAGCCGACCGTGACCCGCGCCTTGAAGGCCTTGGAGGATGACGGCTTCGTCGAGGCCCGCCGCGCGCCGGGCGATGGCCGCACGCGGCGCCTGGCGCTGACCAGGAAGGGCGAGGCTCTGCTGGTCCGTATCCAGACCGAGCTCCTGCCGCGCATCGAGCCGGCGGCGGCGCAGCTGGTCGAGGGGCTCGAAGGCGACTTCATGCAGGGCCTGGCCAAGGTCGAACAGCGCCTCGCCGAGGCCTCGCTGCTAACGCGGATCGAGGCCTCGGGCCCGCCGACGATGTGGGCGCGCGACTTCTCGGACGACCTGGCGGAGGCCTTCCATCGGATCAACGCCGAATGGATCGAGGACATGTTCACCCTCGAGGAGAACGACGTCGCCCTGCTGTCACGGCCGCGGGCGCTGATCCTCGACAAGGGCGGTGTGGTGCTGTTCGCCGAAACGCCCGAGCTGGGCGTGGTCGGGACCTGCGCCCTGATGGTCTCCAAGAACGGCTGGGTCGAGCTGACCAAGATGGGCGTCCTGAAGAGCGCGCGCGGCCTGAAGGTCGGCGAGTTCCTGCTGGCCAAGACCCTGGAGCGGGCCGCCAGCCTTGGCATGGACAAGGTCTATCTGCTGACCAACAGGAAGTGCGCGGCGGCCATCCACCTCTACGAGAAGCTGGGCTTCGTCCACGACGCCGAGATCATGCGGACCTTCGGGGCGCGTTACGAGCGCTGCGACGTGGCGATGGCGTATCGGCCGCGCGGCTAGGGACAGCCAATCCTTCGAACAGCGGGCGGGCGATCGCGTAACCTTGCACCAGCGAGACGCCCAGGTCGCGCAGAGCCGTCAGCTCGCTCTCGGTCTCGACGCCTTCGCTGACGGCCGTCACACCGAGGTCCTTCAGCATGGCCAGCAGGTGCGAGACGATGGTCCGCTTGGCGCGATCGCGATCGATGTCGCGGATCAGGTCCATGTCCAGCTTGACGATGTCGGGCTGGTACTTGGCCAGCAGGTTCAGGCCCGCATAGCCCGCGCCGAAGTCGTCGATGGCCGTCTTGAAGCCCATGGCGCGGTAGGTACGCAGGATGTCCAGCACGTGCTGGGTGTCGAGCGGCTCGTTCTCGGTGAACTCGAAGATCAGCTTGTCCAGTGGAAAGCCCGTGCGCATCGCCGTCGCCAGGGTCAGGCGGATGCAGGCGCGCGGCTCATAGACCGCGTTGGGCATGAAGTTGATCGACAGATGCGCCCCGGTCTCGGCGAGCCCCAGGCTGGTGGCCAGCTCGATCGCCTTCACCCGGCACTGCTGGTCGAAGACGTAGCGGTTGTGCTCGGACACCGTCGACAGCACCGACCCCGCGCCTTCGCCGCCGGCCCCGCGCACCAGGGCCTCGTGGGCGAAGACCTGGCCCGTCGAGACATCGACGATCGGCTGGAACGCCATGGAGAAGGGCGTCTCGAAATCCTGGCCGTCCCGACATCCGCCGCACCCTTGAGCCACGTCCGATCTCCGCTGCGATCGGACAGGATGAGGGAGAAGGGTTGAGGTCGGGTTTAGGGGAAGCGACCGATTTGCTAGGCGTCGGGTTGCCTCGCGCGGCATGCAACTCTAGGAGGTTGATCGTCGAGGGGACCTTTTCCATGCTCATCGCCGCGATCGCCACCGCCATGCTCGCCCAGCCGCCCGCGCCGGTCTCCAGTTCGCCGCTCCACGCGGCGGCGGAGCGCTTGGCGAAGGCGACATCGCTCCAGCCGAGCGAGATGTTTGGACCCCTCCAGACGAACCTTCCGCCCGAGCGCCGCAAGGCCCTCGAAGCCGCCATGGTCGAGAGCCATGACGACGCGTCCGCGCTGAGGGACGCGCTCGCCGACGCCTATGCTCGCCACCTGACGCTCACCGAGATCGAGGGGGCGGTCGCCTTCTTCGAAAGCTCCGCCGGGGCGTCCTTCGAGCGGAAGATGCTGAAGCGGCAGGGCGAAGCGTTCTCGGCCGAAGAGACCCAGGCGGCGCGGGCGTTCCTTCAGTCTCCGGCGGGCGCGGCCTACCAGGCCAAGTGGCCCATCGTCGGCGAAGATATGCGCCCCGCGCTGAAGAGCTTCAGCGACAAGTTGATGAGCCGCGCCCAGGCCATTCACTGCCGCGCCACCAACGAGTGTGGGCCGTTTCTCCAACCGCCAGCCGCTAGTCCACCCGCCCCAGCACGGCCCTGATCGTCTCGACCATCCGATCGATGTGGCTCTTCTCCAGGATCAGCGGCGGTGAGAGGGCGATGATGTCGCCGGTGACGCGGATCAGCAGGCCTTCGTCGAAGCAGGTCTCGAAGACCTCCATGGCGCGCGCGGTCGGGGCGCCGGGGCGAGGGGCGAGCTCGATCCCGGCGACGAGGCCGAGGTTGCGCACGTCGATCACGTGGCGGGCGTCGGCTAGGCTATGGACGGCGTCCTGCCAATAGCCTTCGAGGCCGGCGGCGCGGGCGAAGAGGTCGTCCTCCTGGTAGGTCTCCAGCGTCGCCAGGCCCGCCGCGCAGGCCAGCGGGTGGGCCGAATACGTGTAGCCGTGGAAGAGCTCGATGGGAGCGTCCGCGCCCTCCATCATGGCGTCGTAGATCTGGCCCGAGGCCGCGACGGCGCCGCACGGCACGGCGGCGTTGGTCAGGCCCTTGGCCATGCAGATCAGGTCGGGCGTGACGCCGAAGCGGTCGGCGGCGAAGGGCGCGCCGACGCGTCCGAAACCGGTGATGACCTCGTCGAAGATCAGCAGGATATCGTGCTTGTCGCAGATCGCCCGCAGGCGCTCGAGATAGCCCTGGGGCGGGATCAGCACGCCGGTGGAGCCGGCCACCGGCTCGACGATCACCGCGGCGATGTTGGAGGCGTCGTGCAGGGCGACGATCTTCTCCAGCTCGTCGGCCAGGTGCGCGCCGTGCTCGGGCTGTCCCTTGGCGAAGGTGTTGCCGGGCAGGCCGTGCGTGTGGGGCAGGTGGTCGACGCCGGTCAGCAGGCTGCCGAAGTACATGCGGTTCTTCGGGATCCCGCCGACCGAGATGCCGCCGAAGCCGACGCCGTGATAGCCGCGCTCGCGCCCGATCAGCCGGGTCTTGGTCCCTTTGCCCCGGGCGCGGTGGTAGGCCAGGGCGATCTTCAGGGCGGTGTCGACCGACTCCGAGCCGCTGTTGGTGAAGAAGATGCGGTCCAGGCCCGCAGGCGTGATCTGCGCGAGGCGCGAGGCGAACTGGAAGGCCAGCGGGTGGCCCATGTTGAAGCAGGGCGCGTAGTCCATCTCGGCCGCCTGCTTCTGGATGGCCTCGCGGATCTTCGGGCGATCGTGGCCGGCGTTGACGCACCAGAGGCCCGAGGTCGCGTCCAGCACCTCGCGGCCTTCGGGCGTGCGGTACCACATGCCGCTGGCCGAAGAGAGCATCCGGGGGTGGGCCTTGAACCGCCGGTTCGGCGTGAACGGCATCCAGAAGGCGTCGAGGTTGTTGGCGCCGAAGTCGGGCATGGGGATATTCCTCCGCGAGGCCTTGCATTGTGATCGCAGTTTCGCCTCTCTCGTAAAGAGGGCTTCTTCCATCCGATCTCCCCGGCGAACGCCGGGGCCCAGATGGGAGGCATTGGGGTGGGTTCCGGAAACGGGGTGCCTATCCCGTCAGCCAAAGCGCTTTTGGATCTGGGTCCCGGCGTTCGCCGGGAAGGTCGGGAGAGGAGAGGGAGATGGCCGCCGTTCGCAAACCCCTCGCAGACTCCCAGGCCGTGCACGATCAGGTGTACGAGGCCATCCGGCAGGCGCTGATCACCGGTCGTATCGCGCCGGGCAAGGGCGTGTCCCTGCGCAGCCTGGCCGCCGAGCTGGGCGTCTCGCCGATGCCGGTGCGCGACGCGGTGCGGCGCCTGGCGGCCGAGCGGGCCCTGGCGATCAATCCGGCCAACAAGCGCCTGTCCGTGCCTTCGCTGACCGCCGACCGCCTGGAGCAGTTGTCGCTCGCCCGCCTGTGGGTCGAGCCGGAGCTGGCCGCGCGGGCGGCGCTGAACGCCGACGCCAGTCTGGTCCGCCAACTGCAGGCCATCGACGCCGATGTCGACGAGGCCCTCCGGCTGGGCGATGTCGACCGCTACATGACCGCCAACCACGCCTTCCACTTCGCCATCTACGAGCGGGCCGGGGCCGAAGTGCTGGAGGCCATGGCCGGCGGCCTGTGGCTGCAGGTCGGGCCGTTCATGCGGGTGGTGTTCGGGCGGGTGGGGGCCGACGGCCTCGTGGCGGACCGCCACGCCGAGGCCATCGCGGCGCTCAAGGCCAAGGATCCCGACGGCGCCCGCCGCGCCATCGCCGCTGACCTTTCCGAGGGCATGGACAAGATGCGCGCGGCCGTGGAGGCCAGCGCGTGAGCGGCCGGCTTGACAGCGCTCAACTCCGCGCGAACTGTGATCACAATATTGGGGATCTATACCCGTGACCCTGCCCGCCGACATCGCCGAGCGCCTGGCGCGTCTTGCTCTCCCGAGCCAGGCGGTGATCGACGGCGCGCACGTCGACGCGCTGTCGGGTCAGACCTTCGACAATGTCTCGCCGCGCGACGGCAAGCTGCTGAACACCGTCGCCGCCTGCCAGAAGGAGGACGTGGCCCTGGCGGTCTTCGCCGCCCGCACGGCCTTCGAGGACGGCCGCTGGCGCGACCAGGGGCCGCGCGCCAAGAAGGCGACGCTGTTCCGCCTGGCCGAGCTGATGGAGCGCGACGCCGACGAGCTGGCCCTGCTGGAGAGCCTGGACGTCGGCAAGCCGATCAGCGACGCGCGCAATGTCGACATCCCGCTCGCGATCAACACCTGCCGTTGGTACGCCGAGGCGCTGGACAAGGTCTATGGCGAGGTCGGGGCCTCGCCCGTGGATCGCCTGAGCTACGCGGTGCACGAGCCACTGGGCGTGATCGGCGCGATCGTGCCGTGGAACTTCCCGCTGCACATGGCGATGTGGAAGGTCGCCCCGGCCCTGGCCATGGGCAACTCCGTCGTGCTGAAGCCGGCCGAGGAGTCGCCGCTGACGGCCCTGAAGCTGGGCGCCCTGGCCCTCGAAGCTGGGCTCCCGCCGGGCGTGCTCAACGTCGTGCCGGGCCATGGCGCGGTCACCGGCGAGGCTCTCGCCTTGTCGATGGACGTCGACATGATCGCCTTCACCGGCTCGGGTCCGGTCGGCCGCAAGCTGATGGAATATTCGGCCCGCTCGAACCTGAAGCGGATCAGCCTGGAGCTGGGCGGCAAGTCGCCCCAGATCGTCTTCGCCGACTGCCCGGACCTGGAGGCCGCCGCCCAGGCCGCCGCCTGGGGCGTGTTCTATAACCAGGGCGAGGTCTGCACCGCCGCCTCGCGCCTGTTGGTCGAGGCCTCGATCCGCGAGGCCTTCGTCGAGCGGGTCGCGCAGGTCGCCAAGGGCATGAAGATCGGCGATCCGCTGGACCCCTCCACCCAGTTTGGCGCGATGATCAGCGAGCGGCAGATGAACACCGCGCTCGGCTACATCGCCATCGCCGGCACGCAAGGCGCGCGGCGGGTGCTGGGCGGCGGTCAGGTGCTGAAGGAGACCGGCGGCTTCTATGTCGAGCCGACCATCTTCGACCGCCTGCAGCCCAGCCACGCCCTGGCCCGCGAGGAGGTGTTCGGGCCGGTCCTGGGGGTGATGAGCTTCACCACCGAGGACGAGGCGATCGCGCTGGCCAACGACACCGTCTATGGCCTGGCCGCCGGCCTCTGGACCAGCGACATCAACCGCGCCCTGCGCGGCGCGCGCCGGCTGAAGGCGGGGCTCGTCTGGGTCAACGGCTGGGACGCCTGCGACATCACCATGCCGTTCGGGGGCTTCAAGCAGTCGGGCTTCGGCCGTGACCGCAGCCTTCATGCGTTGCACAAGTACGCCGACCTGAAGTCGGTGTCCGTGACGCTGAGGTGACCCCATGCCCCATCTGAATCTCGTTGAAACCGAAGCCTTCATCGACGGCCTCTGGGTCCAGGGCGACCAGACGTTCGACGTGCTCAATCCCGCCGACGGGACGGTGATCGCCAAGGTCGCCGACCTGGGCGCCGACGAGACGACCCTGGCCATCGACGCCGCCCACCGGGCCTTCCCCACCTGGGCGGCGCGCACCGCCAAGGAGCGCGGGGCGATCCTGCGCAAGTGGAGCGACCTGATGCTCGCCCACGCCGACGACCTGGCCCGCCTGATGACGGCCGAGCAGGGCAAGCCGCTGGCTGAAGCCAAGGGCGAGGTCGCGTACGGGGCGGCGTTCATCGACTGGTTCGCCGATGAGGCCAAACGCGCCTACGGCCACACGATCCCGACGCCGATGCCGGGCAAGCGCCTGGCCTCGATCAAGCAGCCGGTCGGCGTGTGCGCGGCCATCGCGCCGTGGAACTTCCCGATCGCCATGATCACCCGCAAGGTCGGCCCGGCCCTAGCGGCGGGCTGCACGGTCGTGGTCAAGCCGGCCGCCGAGACGCCGCTGTGCGCCCTGGCCATCGCCCGCCTGGCGATCGAGGCGGGCGTGCCGGCCGGCGTGCTGAACGTGGTGACGACCACCAATTCCAGCGCCGTCGGCAAGGCGCTGTGCGAGGACGGCCGGGTGCGCAAGCTGTCGTTCACCGGCTCCACCCCGATCGGCAAGGTGCTCTACGAGCAGTGCGCCGGCACGATGAAGAAGCTGTCGTTGGAGCTGGGCGGCAACGCGCCCTTCATCGTCTTCGACGACGCCGATCTGGAGGCCGCCGTCGACGGCGCGATCGCCAGCAAATACCGCAACACCGGCCAGACCTGCGTCTGCGCCAATCGGTTGATCGTGCAGTCGGGCATCCACGACGCCTTCGTCGCGCGCCTCTCTGAAAAGGTCGCGGCGATGAAGGTCGGACCGGGGACCGGCGAGGGCGTGGTCATCGGCCCGCTGATCAATGAGAAGGCGATCACCAAGGTCGAGGCCATGGTCCGCGAGGCCGTGGCCGGCGGCGCCAAGGCGGTGGTCGGCGGCGACCGCCATTCGCTGGGCGGCCTCTTCTACCAGCCGACCGTGCTGTCGGGCGCCACGCCCGAGATGCGCCTGTTCAACGAGGAGATTTTCGGCCCGGTCGCGCCGGTCGTGAAGTTCGAGACCGAAGCTGAAGCCATCGACCTGGCCAACGCCACGCCGTTTGGCCTAGCCTCCTACTTCTACAGCCGCGACGTCGCCCGCTGCTGGCGCGTGGCCGAGAAGATCGAGGCCGGCATGGTCGGGATCAACGAAGGTCTGATCTCCACCGAGGTCGCCCCGTTCGGCGGGGTGAAGGAAAGCGGCCTGGGGCGGGAGGGCTCTTCGGAGGGGCTCGAGGAGTATCTGGAGACCAAGTACCTGTGCTTCGGCGGGGTGGGATGAGACAGGCGCTCGCCATCCAAACTTGTCATCCCGGACAAGCGCGTAGCGCGCCGATC
>CAKZJK010000460.1 GCA_936942565.1 uncultured Caulobacter sp.
GCCAGTTCGCGCACGCGATCCGGCGCGGCGTCAACATGGCCTATATCGTCGAAAACAACGGCGTGTACGGGTTGACCAAGGGCCAGTTCTCGGCGACCGCCGACCGCGGCTCGAAGTCCAAGAAGGGCGTCACCAACACCGACAACCCGATCGACCTCGTCGGCATCGCGCTGCAGCTGGGGGCCACCTATGTCGCGCGCTCGTTCTCGGGCGACAAGAAGCAGCTGGTGCCGATCATCGCAGGCGCCATCCAGCACAAGGGCGCCGCCTTCATCGACGTGATCAGCCCGTGCATCGCCTTCAACAATCACGCCGGCTCGACCAAGAGCTTCGACTATGTCCGCGAGCACAACGACGCCGTCAACCGGCTGGACGTGCTGACCGGGCGCGATCCGATCGAGATCGACCAGGATCCGGGCACGGTACAGATCGTCGAGCAGCACGACGGCTCGCGGCTGGCGCTGCGCAAGATCGACGCCGACTACGATCCGCACGACCGGCTGGGCGCGATGACCTTCCTGCAGAAGCATTCGGCGCAGGGCCAGATCGTGACCGGGCTGCTCTATGTCGATCCCGAGGCGGCCAAGATCGTCGTCAACGCCGGGTTCGACATGTCGATCGTCACCTGGACCGAGACGCTGCGGGATGGCCTTTTCACCAGCGCGCGGCTGGCGGAACTCGAGGCGCTTGGCACGCCAAAGGCCAAGTTCTTCACCGACGTGAACCGCGCCTCCCTCGCCTTCGCCCGCGAAACCGAAGGCCTGGACGGCAGCCTGCATCCGGACGCGCTGACCTGCGCCGTCGCGCTGGACGAAAGCCTGATCCTGGAGAGCGAGGACTGCGTCGTCGACGTCGAGACCCTAGGGGAGCTGACGCGAGGCTATCTCAGCGTCTCGCACTCGATCCTGCCGGACATCGAGGTCGCCGACCCGGCGCTGAAGCGTCGCCCGCCGAACGCGCGGGTGATAAAGCGCATCGACCAGGCGGGCTTCTTCGCCGCGATGAAGCAGGCTCTACTCTAGCCGCTACGAGAAGGTGCGCGCCTCGAGGTGCCCGTCCTTCAGCGCCAGAACGCGGTCCATGTAGCGGGCCAGTTCCATGTTGTGCGTGGCGATCAGGGCGGCGACGCCTTCCTGACGCGCGATCTCGTACAGCGACTGGAATACCGCGGCGGACGTGGCGGGATCGAGGTTGCCCGTCGGTTCATCCGCCAGCAGCAGCTTCGGGCGGTTGGCCAACGCCCGGGCGATCGCCACGCGCTGTTGCTCGCCGCCCGACATCTGGGCCGGCTGGTGGTTCAGCCGATGGCCTAACCCCAGCCCTTCCAGGAGTTCCTTGGCCCGCGTATCGGCCTCGCGCTGGCTCTTGCCCGCGATCGACAGCGGCAGAGCCACGTTCTCGAGCGCGGTGAACTCGGGCAGCAGGTGGTGGAACTGATAGACGAACCCGACCGTGCCGAGGCGGATGCGCGTGCGGACGCGCTCGGACAGCTTGGAGCAATCGCGCCCTTCGAGCGTCACGGCGCCGGCGTCCGGATGCTCCAAAAGGCCGGCCGAGTGCAGCAATGAAGATTTGCCAGAGCCCGAGGGACCGATCAGCCCCACCACTTCGCCAGGATAGACATCCAGATCGACGCCACGCAGCACCGGCAGAGAACCGGCCTCGGTCTTGTAGACGCGCTCGACCCCGCGCAGGGCCAAAATGGGCGTGGGCTGTGTCGGATTACTCATAACGAAGCGCCTCCACCGGATCGAGACGCGAGGCGCGCCAGGCGGGCGGCAGGGTCGCCAGCAGGCTCATCAGGGCCGAAGCCGTGACGATACCCGCGACCTCGACCCAGTCGATCTTCGCCGGAATATGCGAGAGCATGTAGACGTCGGCGCTGAATACCGCCGTGCCGGTCGCCCACTCGACGAAGTTCTGGATCGGCGTGATGTAGGTGCAGAAGAGCGCGCCCAGGGCCAGGCCGCTCAGAGTGCCGGCCACGCCGATCGACGCGCCAGCCATCAGGAAGATGCGCAGGATCGCCCCCTGCCCCGCGCCCATGGTGCGCAGAATGGCGATGTCCTTGCCCTTGTTCTTCACCAGCATGACGAGGCTGGAGATGATGTTCAGGGTGGCGATGGCGACGATGCAGAACAGGATCAGCCGCATCACCTTTCGCTCGACCTGCAGCGCGTTGAAATAGCTCTGGTTCTTCTCGACCCAGTCCGTCACCAGCGCGCCAGGGCCGCTGGCGACCTCGACGGCGTGCTTGTAGTCGATGGCCTTGTCGGGATCGTCGACCTTGATCTCCACATAATCGATCGAGGTGTCGCGGCCGAAGAACAGCTGGGCCTGCTCCAGCGGCATGTAGACGAAGGCCTCGTCGAACTGGCTCATGCCGACGCTGAAGACGCCGCCGACGATGTAGTTCTTCTCGCGGGTCGAGCTGCCGAAGGCGGTGGCCGGGCCAGACGGCGAGATCAGGGTGATGGCGTCGCCCGGGCGCACGCCCAGGGCCTGGGCCATGCGGTCGCCGATCAGCACGGTGTCGCCGCCGTACTCGCCCTGGCCAAAGCCGGCCAGCGAGCCCTGCTTGATGTTGCCCGCGATCAGCGACATGTGCCGCAGGTCCGAGGTGGTCACGCCACGCACGATGGCGCCGGCGACTTGGGTCGGGCCGATGACCATGGCCTGAGCCTCGACCATCGGCGCGGCCTGGATCACGCCCGGCGCGGCCTTGATCCGACGGATGATCGTGTCGCGGTCAGGACCGTTGATCAGCGGCGACTGGGCGTAGAGGTGCCCGTTGAAGCCCAGGATCCGGCCCAGCAGCTCGGCCCGGAATCCGTTCATGACGCTCATCACGGTGATGAGGGCGAAGACCGCCAGCATCACCGCGCTGAACGAGATGATCGAGATCAGCGCCACGCCGCCGTTCTTGCGCTTGGCGAACAGATACCGGCGAGCGACAGAGCGCTCCCAGCGGCTGAAGGGACCGGCGGCGCGGGTGTCTGGCATCAGGCTTTCATGCTCTTGGTCAGGCCGTCGAGCACCGACTCCAGCGAGGCGGTGTGGCGCTCGCCGGTCTTGCGGTTCTTGATCTCGACGACGCCCTCTGCGATGCCCTTGGGGCCGACGATCAGCTGCCAGGGCAGACCGATCAGGTCCATGGTGGCGAACTTGGCGCCGCCGCGGGCGTCGGTGTCGTCATACAGCACGTCACGGCCGGCGGCCTTGAGCGCGTTGTAGGCGGTCTCGCAGGCCGCGTCACAAGCGGTGTCGCCCTGGCGCATGTTGACGATGCCGACGTCGAAGGGCGCGACGCTTTCCGGCCAAATGATGCCGCCCTCGTCGTGGCTGGCCTCGATGATCGCGCCCAGCAGGCGCGAGACGCCGACGCCATAGCTGCCCATCTGCACCGGGACCTGTTGGCCGTCGGGCCCCTGGACCGTGGCCTTCATGGGCTCGGAGTACTTCGTGCCGAACGAGAAGATGTGGCCAACCTCGATGCCGCGCGCCGACAGGCGATCGCCTTCCGGCAGAGCGTTGAAGGCCGCTTCGTCGTGCATCTCCTCGGTCGCCGCGTACAGCGCCGTGCGCTGGTTCACGATCGGCTGCAGGTCACCGTTGATCCAGTCGAGGTCCGGCCCCGGAGCCGGCATCTCGACGAGATCCTTGTGGCAGAAGACGGCGCTTTCGCCCGTCTCGGCCAGGACGATGAACTCGTGGGAGAGGTCGCCGCCGATCGGACCTGTGTCAGCCCGCATCGGCACGGCTTTCAGGCCCATCCGCGCGAACAGATTCAGATAGGCCACGAACATGCGGTTGTAGGACCTGCGCGCGCCGTCGGCGTCGAGGTCGAAGCTGTAGGCGTCCTTCATGAAGAACTCACGGCCGCGCATCACGCCAAAGCGTGGACGGCGTTCGTCCCGGAACTTCCACTGGATGTTGTAGAGGTTCTTGGGCAGGTCCTTGTAGCTCTTGATCGAGGCCCGGAAGATGTCGGTCACGACTTCCTCGGCCGTCGGACCAAACAGCAGCTCGCGCTTGTGGCGGTCGGTGATGCGCAGCATCTCGTCGCCGTAGTCGTCATAACGACCGCTTTCGCGCCACAGGTCCGCCAGCTGGATGGTCGGCATCAGCAGCTCGATGGCGCCCGCGCGATCCATTTCCTCGCGGACGATCTGCTCGATCTTGTTCAGCACGCGCAGGCCCAGCGGCAGCCAGGCATAGATGCCCGCCGCCTCCTGGCGGATCATGCCGGCGCGGAGCATCAGCTGGTGCGAAACGATCTGGGCGTCGGACGGTGCTTCCTTCAGCACCGGCAGGAAATAGCGCGACAGGCGCATCAGCTTGGAAACTCCGGGAATTCGAGAGGGGCTTGAGATACCCCCTCCCCCGACAGCTTGGCAACGCGATAGAGCCTGCCCGGTTCAGATCTTTGATCTGAACCGGAGCAGCGGGCTCGTCCCACCAAACTAGGAAGCGCGACTATCGCAGAAACTAGCCACCACTTTCTGCGGTCGCGCTTCGGGCTAAAGTAAGGCTCCGGCGAGGCAAAAAGAGAGGCCGCGCGGATCGCCGCGCGGCCTTTCGAGTCATCGTCGGGGAAGACGCCACAGAGCGAGACCGGCAAGGCCGATCTCCTGAAGTCACCCTACCGTCCGAACATCTGTTGGGGCACAGCCATCCATGGGAAGCGCTCACATTGAGCCCATTCGCCCAAGGCTTGAGCGTTTGACGGCAAATTGCTCGCCGCTCGCCCAAGGCTTGTGCAATCGCACATCACGCGGCGCCGGGCAGGTCGGGAAGCCTCACCAGATGAAAGTGCACGACGAGGAAGAACAGCGTGAAGACAACCGCCGACACCCAGGTGGTGGTGATGAACTTGCGCTTCAGATTCGGATTGATCGGCGCGCCGGGATCCACGCCCGGCGGCGGCGCGACGCCCGCTTCGTGGAAGCTGCGCGACCCCAGCGGCAGGACGGCGAACAGCACCGTCCACCAGATGGTCAGATAGATGGCGAACCAGGTGATCGGGCTCATCAGTGATGCGCTTCCTTGGGTGTCTCCATGAGCTCGACCAGCAGGCCGCCCATGTCCTTGGGATGAACGAAGATGATCAGGGTGCCGTGGGCGCCGATGCGGGGCTCGCCCAGCACGGTCGCGCCCTTGGCGACCAAGGCGTCACGGGCCTCATAGATGTTCTCGACCTCGAAGCAGATGTGGTGCTGACCGCCCTTGGGATTCTTGGCCAGGAACCCGTGGATCGGCGACTTCTCGCCATAGGGCTCGATCAGCTCGATCTGGCTGTTGGGCAGGTTGACGAAGCAGACCCAGACACCTTGCTCCGGCATCGCCCACTTCTCGGTGACCGAGGTGGCGCCGAGCAGATCGCGATACATCTTCACCGACTCGTCGATGGAGGGGGTCGCGACGCCCACGTGGTTGAGCTTGCCGATCATCCTAGAGAACTCCCGCTGCTTTTCTGGTTGTTGGCGAATGGCCTAGCACCAGTGTTGCAGCGCGAAAAGAGCGCGCCGCCGCGGCGTTTTCGCGGCGGCGCGTCAGATCCGCAGGACCGTCGTCTCGACGACAGGCTTGCGCTCCCAGATGCGGAAGGCGGCCTTCTTGACCGCGCGGGAGATGGCGCTTTCGATCGTCTCGTCGATCTCGCGGGCTTCGCCGTCGAGGCGCTTGTAGGCGGTCTCGGCCTCCTCGGCGAGATCGTCCAAGGCGTCGTCCAACGAGTATTCCTCGTCGCCCGTCAGGCCGATGCCGCGGACCTGCGGTCCCGACACGATCTTGTTGCGACCATCCAGGACAACCGACACCGCCAACATGCCGTTGAAGGCCGCGTGACGCCGCTCGCGCAGGGCCTCGCCGTTCTCGGGCGTGACCACGCCGCCATCGACATAGAGACGCCCGGCGGGCACCTCGTCGATGATCTCGGCCTTGCCAGGCGCCAGGCGGACCATGTCGCCGTTGCGCGGGCTGACGGCTTGCGGGACCTGCAGGTCCTTGGCGAAGGCCGCGTGCTCGATCAGGTGGCGACGCTCGCCATGGGTCGGGACGGCGATCTCCGGACGCACCCACTGGTACATCTGGCGCAATTCCTCGCGGCACGGGTGCCCCGAGACGTGGATGCCGGGCGTGTCGCGTTCGGTGTGCAGGCGCACGCCGCGATCGGCCAGCTTGTTCTGCAGGTTGCGGATCGGGATCTCGTTGCCCGGGATCACCCGCGAGCTGAAGATCACGTGGTCGCCCGAACCCAGCTTCACATGCGGATGGCTGCCGTCGGCGATGCGCGACAGCGCCGCGCGAGCCTCGCCCTGGCTGCCGGTGCACAGGAACAGCACCTGATCTTCCGGCAGGTGCTTGGCCTGATCGTCGTTGATGAAGGGCTCGATCCCCTCCAGCAGACCAACCGAACGCGCCGCGGCCGCCATGCGATGCATCGAACGGCCGGCCAGGCAGACCTTGCGGCCACAAGCCTGGGCGGCGCGGATCACGGTGTCCATGCGCGCCACGTTCGAGGCGAAGCACGCGACGGCGATCTTGCCCTTCAGGCTCTTGATCAGATTGCCCAAGGCCTCGCGGACATCGGCTTCGGAGCCCGCCGTGCCTTCGACGAAGACGTTGGTGCTGTCGCAGACCATCGCCAGCACGCCCTCGTCGCCCAGGCGACGCAACGCGGCGTCGTCGGTCGGCGCGCCCAGCTGGGGCTCGGGATCGATCTTCCAGTCGCCGGTGTGCAGGATCGTCCCCAGCGGCGTCTTGATCGCCAGGCCGTTCGGCTCGGGGATCGAGTGCGTCAGGGTGATCAGTTCAAGATCGAACGGTCCGAGCTTGAAGCTGCCGCCAAGCGGCACCTCGGTGATCGGCACCTCGTCCAGCAGACCCGCGTCGCGCAACTTCTCGCGCAGCAGGAAGGCGGTGAAGGGGGTTGCATAGACCGGAGCCTTAAGGCGCGGCCACAGCCAGTGAACCGCGCCCAGGTGATCTTCATGGGCGTGGGTCAGGACGATGCCGATGATGTCCTTGGCGTAAGGCTCGATATACTCGGGATCCGGCAGGATGATCTCGACGCCCGGCGTCGTCTGGTCGCCGAACGTCACGCCCAGGTCGACGACGATCCACTTGCGATCGTGCGCCGGCCCGAAGCCATACAGGTTGAAGTTCATGCCGATCTCGTTCGACCCGCCAAGCGGCAGGAAGACGAGTTCGTCGTCTTTGGATTTTTTCATCAGGTCTCGGAAATGGTGTTTCGGCGGTAGATTTCTAGGAGGCCCCTGATCGTCAGATCGGGGTCGAAGTGGTCGATGCTGTCGGTGGCGCCCTCGAACAGGGAGGCGACGCCGCCGGTGGCGATAACGGTCATGGGCTCGCCGCGCTCAGCCTTGATGCGCGACACGAGGCCCTCGATCAGAGAGATATAGCCCCAGAACACGCCCGATTGCATGGCGGACACGGTGTCGGTCCCCACGATCCTGTTACCGGCGGGGCGTTGGATGGCGATCCGGGGCAGCTTCGCCGCCGCTTCGTGCAGAGCCTGCATCGAGAGATTGATGCCGGGCGAGATGATCCCGCCCTCGAAAGCGCCATCCGCGGCCACGATATCGAAGGTGGTGGCCGTGCCGCTGTCGATCACGATCAGCGGTCCCGGATAGATCATGGCGGCGCCGATCGCGTTGACCAGGCGGTCGGCGCCGGAGGGCTTCTCGATACGGACGTCGATGCCGAGATTGGCGTTCTCGCCGATCACCAGCGGCTCGACGTTGAAATAGCGGCGCGACAGGTTGCGCAGATTGAAGATCGACTGCGGCACGACGCTGGAGATGATCACGGCGTCGATGGCGCGGAAGCCAAGGCCCTGCATCGACAGCAGCTGCGACAGCCACACGACGTACTCGTCGGCGGTGCGGGTGCTCTCGGTCGCCGAGCGCCACTGGGCCACCCACGACTGGCCGTCGTGAATGGCGAACATGGTGTTGGTGTTACCCTGTTCAATGGCGAGCAGCATCAAGCGCCTCCGAAAAACACGTCGCCGGCGGTGATCCGGCGCAGGTGACCATCGGGTAGACGGAGCCTCAGAGCGCCGTCGGCGTCCAGTCCCTCGGCTATTCCCTCGACCGTTTCGGTCCCGAGCCGCGCGACGCAGGGTTCGCCCAACCCGTGAGCGCGCGCGGTCCAGGCGTCGGCTATGGCGGGGAAGCCCAGCGAGGTCCAGATGTCGAACCAGCGCCCGAAGGCTTCGGCAAGCACCTCGATCGCTTCCGTCGGCGCGGGCGGGTGTGTCTCGCTGTAGGTCGCGATCGAGGTCGCGGGTCGCTCGGAGTCGATCGGCTTGCGCTTCAGGTTCACGCCGATCCCGACGGCGAGCCACAGCCCCCCCAACGGAGACGCGCCGGACTCGATCAGCACGCCGCTGACCTTGAGTCCGCCCAGCAGCGGGTCGTTGGGCCACTTCAGGCTGACGAGGGACGCCGGCGCGTACTGGGACACCATGTCCGCGACGGCCAGCGCCGCGACGAACGAGACCTGGGCGGCCTCGGCCGGCGACTTGTCGGTGCGGAAGAGCAGCGTGGCGGCGAGGTTGCCCTCGCCCGTCTCCCAGGGACGGCCGCGACGGCCTCGCCCGGCGGTCTGGCGCAGGCCGACTAGCCAAACGGGGCCGGCCTCGCCCGCCTCGGCCCGACGACGGGCCTCGGCGTTGGTGGAGTCGATCTCGTCGAGAACGATGACGGGCGCGGCGCCCGTCACGTCACGCGTGACCAAAGGCGGCCGCGGCGGCCTTGGTCGCGGGTTCAAGCCACGCCAGAGCAAAGCACACAACCGGGAAAGCGAACAGCGCCGCGGCAAAGCCAACCGCGCGGGCGGCTGGCGCTGGCGCATCCACGGCGCCAACGGGCTCATCGAACCACATCGATTTGATCAGGCGCAGGTAATAGAACGCCGCGACGACCGAACCGACTAGGCCAAGCACGGCCGCCCATTGCATCATCACGTCGCCCGTCGCCAGCGCGGCCTTGAAGACGAAGTACTTCGACCAGAAGCCCGAGAACGGCGGCAGACCCAGGGCCGACAGCGAAAATACGGTCATGGCGATAGCAATACCGGGGCGAGCCTTGAATAGGCCGGCCATGTCCTCGATCGTCTCCATGGGCTTGCCGTCGCGGTTCAGGGCCTGCAGGCAGGCGAAGAAGCCGGTGACGTCGACCATGTAGAGGGTCATGAACAGCAGCATCGACTGCAGGCCAACCTCGCCGCCGGTCGCGACACCCAGCAGGGCGTAGCCGACGTTGGCGATCGAGGAGTAAGCCCACAGACGCTTCAGATTGGTCTGGGCCAGGCCCGCGAAGGCGCCGACGAAGACCGATAGCAAGGCCGCGATCACCAGGATCTGGCGCCACTTGTCGACCGAGCCTGGGAAGGCGTCGCCCAGCACGCGGGCGAACATCATCATGGCGGCCAGCTTCGGCGCGGCGGCGAAGAAGCCGACGACCGGGGTCGGGGCGCCTTCGTAGACGTCCGGGGTCCACATGTGGAACGGCGCGGCCGAGACCTTGAACGCCAGGCCGCAGATCAGGAACACCAGGCCGAACAGCAAGCCGACGCCATTCGCGCCGCC
>CAKZJK010000461.1 GCA_936942565.1 uncultured Caulobacter sp.
GCGGCCGGCCGGAGGCCGGTCCTTGACCAACCCGCTCAGCCCCGCACGCTCCAGCCTCCAAGAGATGTAAGGACGGTCCCGACCTGGGAGGTCGGGTGGGGCATCAGCGACGCTTGTAACGTCCGCTGGCGATGGGTGCCGGCCATTTCTGTCCCGGCGGGCTCATCAGCAATGACGATCGCTACTTCGGAAGCCGCGAGACGCGCCTCGCACTATCTTGAGAGGCGTTCTACGTGGCGCTGAAGTCGATTGAGTTGGCCGTCAGCATTATAGATGGCCGCCTCAATGCGGCGAGCC
The DNA here is from genome assembly GCA_936942565.1 of uncultured Caulobacter sp. Lineage (GTDB taxonomy): Bacteria > Pseudomonadota > Alphaproteobacteria > Caulobacterales > Caulobacteraceae > Caulobacter. The sequence continues at coordinate 298 of CAKZJK010000461.1, forward strand.
AACCATTTAAGGTGGGTTAGCTCCCCACCACCGACCCCCATGATGGCGCCGGCGCCGATCTGAAGAGCAAACTTGGCCCAGAGGGGGGGCAGTGAGGATCCGACCAACCAGACGATAACAGCTACGATCATGAGCCCCAGCGCAGAGATCGATTTGGCCTGTGTAATAACAAGAAGCCGCAATGCCTGATCTGGATACTTGTGGAAAGCTGAAACAGCGGAGATTTCTCGCTGTAGCGCCTCTATTCGCGCACGTTTTGAAAAGCCGTGAGCCTGCTTTATGGCGAAGGTTAGGGCCATGGTGATCAGTGCGGTCGGAACGGCAAGCGCCAAAGGAATCCACACCATCTTCGTGTAGAAGTGCGGTTCTGCTGTTAGAGCCGGATCTGGCACTCAGCCTCCCAAAAGTGGTCAGCGTTACTTTGACGACTGGTCGATCTTGGGAGGATGCGCCTTCACCGTGGCAACAGCATCTGCCTCGGTGTTCTCCTGGCGGACGGGTATCCATACCCTCGGCTCATCTTGGAGGTTGGTGTATCGAACCAGCTCCCATGTTCGTCCTGTCGCAGTATCCAAGAGCATCGTGTCCAAACGGGCGTGAGGGCTGTGCACGATGACGTACCTGCCGTCTTGTCTTTGTTGGGTAGGCGTTTCGTATTTTACTTGAGCTGCCGCGAACGATGGCGATAGCGTCGCTATTGCCACGACAATGATGAAACCTCTCATTCCCTCTCCCCCAGCCGCTGGCGAGCAGCGTTGTTTATGAGCCTCAAGCTCGGCAAGACGTCGCGTTAGCTCAACGATTTTCTCTTCGTTTGACAAGGTGATGCCCGGGCGCCGTGCCTATATTCGCGGTCGCGGTGCAGCGATCAGCTTTCCCGACTACGTTTCACCAATGTCAGGGATATTCATCCCAGCAGCTCTGCGCCAAGCATCAACGACATTTTGCAGGACGCCGGAAAGAGCACGCCGCCCAACTGTGGAAAGTACTATAACTTGCTCGGTTCCACCGAACTTTCCTTCACCGTACTGGCCGCCGCCATAACCAGTCTCGCAAACCAGGATGGCTTCGTTCGCGGCCACCAGTCGCTTCTCTGGGTTCTTAGTAAGAACGGCATGCTTCAACGCGTCAGCAACGTCACCGAGCAGTTGCACGTCGGAGGTTGGGTGTTCGGTTCGCAGGGCTGTGCAATGGCGCGAGACCCACTGTCGGAGCTTGCCAAGATCCGACGCCTCGTCCGGCAACCAGTTAGGTCGGGCGCGGAGCACGATCTCCGCAAAATGATGAAGGTAGAAGCTTGCAGAGCCCGCCTCTCGCAGAGCGCGGTATCTGGCGCGAGACGATGCGACATCGTCGCCAGACATCAGCGCGCTGGTTAGATCCACTTCCGAGCGGAGATAGGCCTGCCAAGCTGGCAGTACGATCTCGAAAAGGTGTTCATCCCACGGGAGTTGCATAGGCCGAAGTAGAGTCTGCTCATCGAACCCAGGTCAATGGCTGCAAATCAGGCATAGCGCCCCTCTGCCCCCTACCGCTCCTCATCAAACCGGTTCGCCACCAGTTCGCACAGCGCCTCCAGCGCCGCCGCCGCTTCCGGGCCCTCGGCGCTGATGTCGATGGTCGAGCCGATGCCGGCGGCCAGCATCATCAGGCCCATGATCGAGCGGGCGTCGACGCTGGCGCCGTCGCGGCTGACGGTCACCTCGGCGTCGAAGCTGGACGCCATCTTCACGAACTTGGCCGAGGCCCGGGCGTGCAATCCCCGCTCGTTGACGATCTCGACCGTTCTGGAATTCATGCGCTCACTTCTCTCCGGCGAGCACGTAGGAGGCCACGGAGATGTACTTGCGTCCAGCTTCCTGGGCGTGGGCGACGCAGGCCTGCAGGCTCTCGCGCTGGCGCACGCTGGCCAGCTTGATCAGCATGGGCAGGTTCAGGCCGGCGATGACCTCGGCCTTGGTCTGCTCCATCACCGAGATGGCCAGGTTGCTGGGCGTGCCGCCGAACATGTCGGTCAGCAGGATGACGCCCTGGCCGGCCTCGTCGACCGTGGCGCAGGCCTTGAGGATGTCGGAGCGGCGGCGCTCCATGTCGTCCTCGGGGCCGATGCAGATCGCCTTCACGGCGGTCTGCGGACCGACCACATGCTCCATGGCGGAGACAAACTCTTCCGCCAGACGCCCGTGCGTCACGATCACGAGCCCGATCATGCCAGATATCTCAAACGGGATCCCCATTCCCTACGCGGCTAAAGAAACGTCGCGCGGGCGGTCTTGATACGCCCGTTAGAGAGGGACTCCAAGAGACTGCATGATGCGAACGATTTTCAGGGGCGCGGCGGGTTCTCGCGGCCACAGGTCGAAGACGGGGACGCTCATGCCGGCGACAATCCGGGCGCGGGGGTCGGGCAGGCGCTCGACGGCGTCCGGGGCCGCGACGCAGCGGATGATGACGGCGATCTCGCAGACGGGCAGGGGCGAGGCGGCGGCGACGACGCCCAGGCCGCGGACCTCGATCAGGCCGGCCAGGGTCTCGGGCGCCTTGCCGTAGAGGCGGCCGCCGGCGGTGAAGGCGACGACGCGGTCGTCGGCGACCAGGCGGAAGCCGTGGTCGAGGGCGCGCAGGGCCAGGTCGCTCTTGCCGACGCCCGAGGGGCCCTCGATCAGGGCGCCGCGCCAGAGGCCGTCGTGGCGGCGGGCGATCAGGCCGGCGTGGAGGATCTCGGGGCCAAGGACGGGGGAGGCGGTCACGCCCGCGCTTCCGGCAGATCGACGACGAAGCGCGCGCCGATCACCGCGCCGGTCGCGTCGT
>CAKZJK010000462.1 GCA_936942565.1 uncultured Caulobacter sp.
GCCGGGCCCCTACGGCGCGGCGATCGACCCCAGCCTCTACAAGACCGTGCTCCAGACGCCGGAGGCCCGCGACCCGCGCGCCTACGTCATCCCCGCCGACCAGGCCGACATGCCCACCGTGGTGGCCTTCCTGAACGCCCTGATCAAGACCGGCGTCGACGTCGACAAGGCCGACAAGGCCTTCACGATCGCGGGCAAGACCTATCCGGCGGGGTCCTACGTGGTGCGCACGGCCCAGGCCTATCGCCCGCACGTGCTCGACATGTTCGAGCCGCAGGATCACCCGCACGACCTGGAATATCCGGGCGGTCCGCCCAAGGCGCCCTATGACGTCACCGGCTATACCCTGGCCTACCAGATGGGGATCAAGTTCGACCGCGTCCTGGACGCCTTCGAGGCCCCGACCGCGCGCGTGCCCGACCTGATCAAGGTCGCGCCGGGCGCGGTGAAGGGCGCGGGGAGCGCCGGCTGGCTGGTCAGCCACGAAACCAACGCCAGCTTCACCCTGACCAACCGCCTCTTGAAGGCCGGCGCCAAGGTCTATTGGGTCAAGGACGGCGCCAAGGCCGGCGAGACGGCCTTCGGCCCCGGCGCGATCTGGGTTCCCGCCTCGCCCGCGGCCCGGGCGGTGATCGACAAGGGGGTCAAGGACCTGGGCATCGACGCCTACGCCGTGGGTGGCAAGCCGTCCGGCGCGACCATCGCCCTCAAGCCCATCCGCGTCGGCCTCGTCGACGTCTATGGGGGCTCGATGCCGTCGGGCTGGAACCGCTGGATGTTCGAGCAATTCGAGGCGCCGTTCCAGGTCGTCTATCCGCAGCGCCTGGACGCCGGGAACATCAAGAAGGACTTCGACGTCCTGGTCTTCCCCGACGGCGTCGTGCCCGCTCCGGCCGACGGTCCGTTCAAGGCCGGCCGTCCCTCGACCCAGCCCAAGCCCGAGGACATCCCGGCCGAATACCGCGCCTGGCTGGGCCGGATCACCGACGAGAAGACCCTTCCCCAGATCGCCGACTTCGTGAAGGGCGGCGGCTCGGTGGTCGCGATCGGCGCCTCCACCCGCCTCGCCACGGCCCTGGGCGCGCCGGTCGAGGTCGCCACCGCCAAGAGCGAGAACGGCAAGCTGAAGGCGCTCTCGAACCGCGAGCTCTATATCCCCGGCTCGGTGCTGCGGGCCAAGGTCGATCCCAAGCAGCCCCTGGCCTACGGCGCGGGCGAACAGGTCGACGTCTTCTTCGACCGCAGCCCGACCTTCACGGTGAAGCCCGACGTCAAGGGCGTCTCGCGCGTCTCGTGGTTCGACACCGACAAGCCGCTGCGCAGCGGCTGGGCCGTCGGCCAGGAGAAGCTGAACGGCTCGACGGCGATGCTCGACATCGACCTGGGCAAGGGCAAGATCTTCGCCTTCGGCCCCGAGATCACCCAACGCGCCCAGTCGTGGGGCACGTTCAAGTTCCTGTTCAACGGGCTGCTGTACGGGCCGGCGGTCAGCGGGAAGTAACGGCCGATCCAGCGCACCGACCTTCCCGGCGAACGCCGGGAGGGTCGGGTTTCGGGATGAGGACTGGAGTCCGCAAGCGCCCCTTAGCGGTCTGGCGAGATAGCAGCTGGCGAGTCGGTCAGCGCTGGGACATTTGGCTCCGGCGGCCGCTGGCCGGTGGCCTGCCAGGCGCGATAGAACTCAATCTTCAGATCAATGACATCGCGCGCTTCCATCAGCGTTTCGATCTGCTGATCGAGTTTCGCGCGATGCTGAACAAGCAGGCGCTCGCGACTACTCGCCGTCTTTCCGCCCTGCGCGGTGAGTTCGGCGTAGACCTTCATTTCACCGACCGTCATCCCCGTGCGTTTCAGGCGCGCGAGGAATCTGAGCCAGCCTATATGCGCGGCGCGGTAAATCCGCCGATTTCCACGGTCTCGATATACCCCTGGAAGCAGCCCTTGGCGCTCATACCAACGAAGCGTGTGAATGCTTCGACCTGTTGCTTCGGCGACGTCGCCGATCAAGAGGGGATCAGGCAAGGGCGCGAGGCTCGAGAACGTCGGCGACGAGCTGGGTATCCAGATACTCCATAAGAGACATCATTTTCCCCTGCGCCATCCGAATGACGTAGCAATACACATTGTTGTAGGGCTTGCCCGATTTCGTCATCACGTCTCCAGTGCATTCCACGACCACGAAATCCCCGTCGGAAAGAATGTTTCTCGCCTGGTTTCTGTAGGTTGTCGTGAAATTGGCGAAGAGCGGCGCGAAGAGATCGCGGCGGACAGCTTCCAGGCCTCTGTACTCGCCCGACCAGCTAGTCGAACCGGTAATCGTCCAGACGAAATCCCGGTGCATCAGGGCGCTGAACGGTTTGGAGTCGCCAACGGCGAGCGCATCCATGGCGGCTGTGATCAGACGCTTGTTGTCTTCGGAAGTCATCGTCGACAATCCCAATTTGCTGAGCCAGCCATCACTTCTACGCGCTAGAGCGCACTCTAGGTCAATGCGCATTCTATCGCCCGCGCCAGCGCTCGCGGCGACCTCGCTGCCCCAGCGCTCAAGTCGGATACCGGCTGGCCTGACGCGCCGATGGCGGAAAGGCCTACCCCAAAAACAAGATCGGCGCCGGATGCGACTCCGGCGCCGAATTTAGCCTCGAGACCCTAGGGGGCACGGCCCCGAAGCGCCGCCACCCGGCGTCGAACTGGCGATGACGCCGACCGGCGGTAGGCCTCCGTCTGGACCGCAAACAGAAGAGCCTGACACCAAGCTGCGCCCGCTCTTCGGCGCCAACCTTGATCCGCCTCAAATCCAAAAACGAATTCGGCGCCGGAGGGGCAGCTCCGGCGCCGATCGTCACGTCCTCGGGGACTTTTCAAGGGGGTAGGACGGCCCCCGAAGGCGCGACGGCCTGTGCGCGAGGCGG
>CAKZJK010000463.1 GCA_936942565.1 uncultured Caulobacter sp.
CGCGTCGAACATGCCGAAACGGATCGTGTCGGGGGCCGAGGCCAGTCGGTGATGCGCCATCAAGTAAGCCTTCTATTACTCGATCATCTGGCGCTGGCACGCGCGCGATCCCAAGCGCGCCCCACGCCAGCGGAGCATGATTGAGCCGCCCTGCCCTCGCGGCGGGCGAAGGGCGGGTGAAAGTGGCGCGTGCTTGGGCGATCATCCGCGCGGCGGCCGCCGGGACTGGCGCGGCCGGCGAACCCCGGTGTATGAAGTTTTTTCTTACTTATGGAGCTTGGCCGGATGGCGCTCGACGCGAAGACACAGGCCTTCCTTGATCTGTCGGAGGACGAAATCGCGTCGTGGACAACGGCCCGCGCGGGCGAGCGCGGCCTGACGCTTCCGCCCGAGGCCCTGCCCGCCGTGATCGACAACATCGCCCTGCTCCAAGCTCAGACTCGCCTGTTCGTGACGGCGCTAGGCGAGGCGGCCGGTGAGGCGGCTGAGCCGTTCCAGCCGTGAGCTTCCTCAGCGCCTTCGACATCGCGGCTCAGATCCGCGACGGCGACGTGACCGCCCGCGCGATCACCGAAGCCACCCTCGCGTCGATCGAAAAGCGGGACGGCGCGCTCAACGCCTTCACCGCCGTGACCGCCGAACGCGCTCTAGCGGCGGCGAACGCGGTCGATGTTCAGCGCGCGACTGGCCGTACGCTCGGTCCCCTGGCCGGTGTCCCCTTCGCCGTGAAGAACCTGTTCGACATCCAGGGCCTACCGACCCTTGCGGGCTCGAAGATCCGCCGCGACGCCGCCCCGCCTTCGCGGGACGCGACCCTGGCCCAGCGCCTGACCGCCGCCGGAGCCATCCTGGTCGGCGCGCTCAACATGGACGAGTTCGCCTATGGCTTCGTCACCGAGAATGCCCACGACGGACCCGTGCGCAATCCGCACGATCCGACACGGATCGTCCGGCGGCTCGGCAGCGGCGGTCGCGGCGGGCCTCGTTCCGCTGACTCTGGGCTCGGACACCAACGGCTCCATTCGCATCCCGGCAGGCCTTTGCGGTGTCTTCGGCCTCAAGCCCACCTATGGCCGCCTGTCGCGCCAGGGCGTCTTCCCGTTCGTCGAGAGCCTGGACCACGTTGGCCCCTTCGCCCGCACGGTCGAGGAGTTGGCCCTGGCCTATGACATCCTGCAGGGGCCCGATCCCGAGGGCGATGCGATCTGCGTGCGCGACCCTCAGCCCCTCTCCGGCCGGCTCGACGCCCTAGCCGAGCAGCCCCTCCGCGTCGGCGTGCTGGGCGGCTGGTT
>CAKZJK010000464.1 GCA_936942565.1 uncultured Caulobacter sp.
CGTCATGTCGATGTTGTCCGGATTATCAAACCACGCGCGCGATCGAAGCTTGGGGAGAGCGCCAGACGGAGACGACATGGTAGTCCTGCGAAAGTCTATGACGGCGTGCGCGGCGGCGCCGCGAAACATTCGGGGCCATACGCCAACGCCATCTAGGATGATCTTGTCTGAGTATATGCCCGGCCGCGGAGCGTCAATTCGACCTCAGCGCCGCAACGCGGCGTCGCCCCAGGTGACGGGATCGGCGGTCCCCTGCCCGCTCGTTCGGGCGACCAGTTCGATCAGCTTCACGCCCGAGACATCGACGTCCAGATCCTGCGGCGCCTGACCCCATTTGGCGGGCTTGGAGCGCGCCAGGAGCTTGCCGTCGCCATAGACCTGGAAGGTCACGACGCGCGTCTTGTCGGCCGCCGAGTCGTCCACGCCGACGCTGGCGGTGAAGCGGCGGAAGCCCGCGTTGCGAACCTCCAGCCGCGAATTGCCCAGCACCCCGACCCCCGTGTCGAAGGCGCGGCCGGCGATCGCCAGCTCCTGGTCAAAGGGCGTGCGGTCGGCCTGCGCCCCGCCCCAGCCGCCATAGCGCGGCCGCTCGCCGAAACCTCGCGTGTTCCGCCAAGGCAGCGGCGCGCGATGGATCATCGGGTCGGCGATCGGGGTCACCACGCCATCGACGGCCGGGTTCACCGCGCCGGGTTGCTCGGACAGGAAGAGGCCATCGGCCAGTCGGCGCGTTCCCTTGGCGCGGAACAGCAGGGTCTGGCGCGGCTCGAGCTTGAACTTCCGCTCGCCCTGGAAGCGGATCGCCTCGCCGGTCCAGAGATTGGTCAGGTCGATGTCAGTCTTGGCCAGGAACTTCAGTTGCTCGGCGGTCAGCACCACCTCGAGCGGCCCGGAGGTCCGGTTGAAGATCGCCGCGGCCTTGTCGCCGCTGGCCAGGGTCTTCACGAAGATCGAGACGTCGTCGGAGTCGTAGGCCAGCACCGCCTGGTTGCCGGCCGGGTCCTGGTTCAGGGCGATGACGTCGCGCGCGCCCAGGATCTCGAGAAGCGCCGGCGTCGCCTGACGCAGGTCGTAGCCGATCAGCAGCGGCGCGTTGACCATCGCCCACAGGGCGAAATGCGACCGCGCCGCCTCGGGGTGGCTAAGGTCGAAGTCGCCCTTGCCGACGAACAGCATGTCCGGATCGTTCCACGTGCCCGGATGGGCGTAGAGCGATCGGCGCGAGACGCTGTCGAGATTGTGCAGCATCCGGCCCCAGGTCGGCGAGATGTCCTCGCTGGTCCGCGACATGGCGCCGACGTCCTTGCCCCAGGACCGCACGTCGGCCGAGCCCCACAGGCACAGCGAGAAGACGAAGTCACCGTCGGGATTGTGCTTGTCCAGCGCGCGTCCGACCTCCTCGTAGAGGTCGCGGACCTTGACGATATCGGTGCGGCCTAGGGAGTCGATGTCGATGATCGGCTCGAAGGCGCGGTATTCGCCGGCCTGCACGCGCTTGTCGCTGGCCGGAAGGCCGCGCACGCCGCAGCCGTCGACCTTGATCAGGTCAAAGCCCCATTCGGCGAAATAGAGGGCGATGTCCTGGTCGACGTGGCCATGGAGACCGACCTCGCGCTCGGCCACGCTCCCCTCGGGCTGGTTGGGGAAGGTCGAGGTGAACACCTGGCCGCAGCTGTTGCGGCCGATATCGGAATAAATTCCGGCCTTCAGCCCCATGCCGTGCAGACGATCGGTCAGCGGCCGGAAACTGGCCGATCCATCCGGGGTCGCCGCCGACGGGAAGCGAGCGGCGCGGGCGATCATCCGGCCATCGGACTCGCGACGCTTCAGCCACCAGCCGTCGTCGAGGTTCACATAGCGATAGCCCTTGGCGGCCAGGCCGGTGTCGACCAGGGCCTGGGCCGAGCCCATGACCTTGTCCTCGTCGAGGTCGCTGGTGAAGGCGTTCCAGCTGTTCCAGCCCATCGGCGGCGTCTTGGCCGCCGCGCGTTCATAGGCGCTCCAGCGACCGGTCGCCGCGAGAGGATCACCCGCCGCGGCGACGCCAGAGGCCGAAGCCAGAAGAACGACCGCCAGGGCCGCGCCCATGCAGGAACGCCGTTTCATACGCATACTCCTCGAAACGTTGTGGCTCAGCGGGCCTGGAACGACAGGTTCTTGCCGAAGAACGGCAGGACATGATCCTGGAACCGGGTCGCGACGTCACTGGTGTGGTCGCCCGGATAGATCTCGAAGCTGTTGGCCAGGCCGTAGCGATCGAAGACCTCGTGCAGCTTGGTCGCGTCGTCCTTCAGACCGTCGCGGTCGCCGACATCCATCGCGATCGCCTTATAGCGACGCAGAGCGCCGATGTACTGATCGACGAAGGCCAGCGGCGCGTTGGCCGCCCACTTGGCCAGGACGTCGGCGCGGACCGCGCCGTTCTCGACCGGCAGGTCCAGATAGAGCGGCGGACGCTTCGGGTTCGGCGACCAGGCCGCCGCCGTCGCTAGCTGGGCGCGCAGCCCCCAGGGAAGCTTGGTCGCCTCTTCCGGCGTCTTGATCGCGGCCAGGGTCGCGGCGGCTTCCGGATCGACCTCGCCTGGCTCACGGGGCGACAGGCAGCACGGGCTCATCATGTAGAGCGCGCCGAACACGTCGGCGTGGCGCATGCCGATGCGGCTGGCGCCGTAGCCGCCCATGGAGTGGCCGACCAGGCCTCGGCTCTCGCGCCGCGCCAGGGTGCGGTAGTGCAGGTCGACATGGGCCACGAGGTCGCGCGAGACGAAGGCCTCGAAGTCGCCGGTGGTCTGGGAACTGGAATACATCGAGCCGTTGTGCAGGGTCTTGCTGTCGGGCAGCACGACGATCATCTCGGCGACGCCCTTGCCGAACGCGCCTTCGACCGTTTGCGGCACGTGGATCTCGCGGCTCCACTGCTCCGCGCCGATCGAGTAACCATGCAGGGCGTAGACGACGGGATAGCGCTTCTTCGGGTTGGCGGCGTAGCCTGGAGGCAGCACGACCAGCACGTCGCGAGCGGCGCTTTCGCCTTCCAGATTGCCCTCGATGGCGACGGAGTGGACCTTGATCCGCTGGATCGTTACCGGCTTGGCGCCCGCCACGACCGGCGGCGCCTTGGTGCCCACTTGAGCCAGGATCGCGGTGGGCGTCGCCAGCACGCAGGCCGCCATCAACAGCGCGCCGAGGCGGCCGCGCCGCGTGATCCGTCTCGAGTCGCGCTGATTCCCCGCCGTCATCCCGTCCTCCCTGGCCGCCGCCTGAGCTTCGCTCGGCGATCTCGATGTGAGCGTTACCTTTTGTCCGCCTAAACCGACTGGCGTCAATCGGCTTTGTGTCGCTCAAATGGGAACGACAATACCGACGAAGGTCGTAAAACGCGCGTTTTCACGCATAAATCGGACTCGCCCACCAAGCTTCAGCGACCTATGGTCGCCGAAAATAGACAGAGTAATAGGGAGGGTTTCACGCGTCATAGACTGATCGCCAGCGCCTGCATGGCCACCTTCGTCGACACCAACAAGCCCTACGATCCGAAGGACATCTCCCAGAGTGGCTTCGCGATCACCGGCTTGGCCAACTCCGCCAACCTCGTGGCCTTCTATGACAAGAACGGCTTCGAGGCGCGGGTGGCGGTCAACTATCGCAAAGAGTACCTGCGCGGCTTCGGTCAGAACCAGAACACCGGCGCCTTCGGTTCGGAGCCGACGTTCGAGAACCCGAACCTGCAGGTCGACTTCTCGACCAGCTACGCGCTGACCAAGCAGATCAACCTGTTCTTCGAGGCGCTCAATCTCACCAACGAGACCCAGAGCACCCACGGACGGTTCGACAACCAACTGCTTGACGTCTTCGCGTACGGGCACCGCTACACGGCGGGCGCGCGCTTCCGCTTCTAGTTGCACTCCCCCTGGCTGGGAGCGTCAATGGCGCTCCCAGCCGTTCTTTTTCAGTGTTCGATCCATGGTCCGTCCGGTCAAGAACATCGTCATCGTCGGCGGCGGCACAGCCGGCTGGCTCACCGCGGGCGTCATCGCCGCCAAGCACAAGGCGCGGCAGGCCTCGGGCTTCACCGTCACCCTGGTGGAGTCGCCCAACACCCCGATCATCGGCGTCGGCGAAGGCACCTGGCCGACCCTGCGCACGACCCTGGCCAAGATCGGCGTCTCCGAAACCGATTTCTTCCGCGAGTGCGACGCGGCCTTCAAGCAAGGCGCCAAGTTCGCCCGCTGGGCCACCGGCGCCGAGGACGACGCCTATTACCATCCGCTGGTACTGCCGCAGGGCTTCTCGCAAGTGAACCTGGCGCCGCACTGGTTGGCCAATGGCGGCGACGTCAGCTTCTGC
>CAKZJK010000465.1 GCA_936942565.1 uncultured Caulobacter sp.
TTGGTCGGGCTCGTCGTCTTGGCGAGCAGCGAGGCCGCCTGCATGATCTGCCCGGCCTGGCAGAAGCCGCATTGCGGGACGTTGACCTGGCGCCACGCCTTCTGCACCGGATGGTCGCCGGTCGGATGCAGGCCTTCAATCGTGGTGACCTCGCGGCCCGCGACATCCGACACCGCGGTGATGCAGGCGCGTGCAGCCTCATTGTCGACCATGACGGTGCAGGCGCCGCACAGCGCCTGACCGCAGCCATATTTCGAGCCGGTCAGGCCGAGCTCATCGCGCAGATACCACAACAGCGACAGGCTCGGATCGCCATCCCAGGCTTGTTCCTGTCCATTGATTTTCATCTTGATCATGTTTGCCCTCGCTCCATCGGACCAATCGTCGTCAGTTCTGATCTCTGGTGGACGCGCGCGGGACCACATGTCCCTGATGCGCGCGCCGGCTCAATTGAGAGTTGCTGGAAAGCCCCTCATGATAGCAGACCGGGACGGGCGTCGGTCTACACAGGCGCGTGTGTTGCTAAAACTCGCGGCAACCATGTGCGGGTGCAGTGTTGCGAACCCGCGGCGCCGCACAACGCAGCGCAAAAGGCAAGATGGACAAAAGCAAGATACGCAACAGAGGTGCTGCAAAAAGAAAGAATGCCTCGCCGGCACGAGGGCAGGCGAGGCACCAAGTCTTCAGGAAGGAACGCTTCAGTTGATACGCTTGGTACGGTGCGGCCCTCAGGCCGCCTTCGCTTTCGCCACGTGGGTGGCAATCGCATCCATGAGGGCAGGCGACAGGCAGTCATAGGGCTCCAGCCCCAACTCCTTCAGCCGCGCCCGGATCTCGCTCATCTGCTCCGGCTTCACCCCCGACTCGATCACCGACGACACGAAGGCCGCGAAGCCCGGCGCCGCCGAACCCTGTTCCTGGAACAGCTCGGGGTGAATGAAGTCGAGGCCGAAGAACGGGTGGCCCGTATTTTCGATGCGGCCATACATGTGCGTGCCGCAGCCGGTGCAGGCATAGCGTTGAATGACGGCGGCGGGATCGACGATCTTGAGCTTGTCGCCGTTCTCCAGCACCTTGACGTTCTGCCGCGGCACGACCGCAACGACCGAGAAGGTCGCGCCGGAGGGCTTCCAGCACTTGGTGCAACCGCATGCGTGGTTGTGCGCGACATCGCCGGTGATGCCGACCTTGACCGGCCGGTCCTGGCATTTGCAGACCAGCGTGCCGCTGGCGAAATGGCCGCTTCCCTGTTTGACACCGTTATCGACGGACGGGTGGATGTGGACAGTCATGATGCAATCCTCCTCAGGTTTGCGTGCTTGGGGTCAGAACACGACGACTGAACGGATCGATTTGCCCTCATGCATCAGCTCGAAGCCTTTGTTGATGTCTTCGAGCTTGAGCGTGTGGGTGATCATCGGGTCGATCTGGATCTTCCCGTCCATGTACCAGTCGACGATCTTGGGCGTGTCGGTGCGACCGCGCGCGCCGCCGAAGGCCGTGCCGCGCCAGACGCGGCCGGTGACCAGCTGGAACGGACGGGTCGAGATCTCCTTGCCCGCCTCGGCCACGCCGATGATGATGCTCTCGCCCCAGCCGCGGTGGCAGGCTTCCAGCGCCGTGCGCATCACGCCGGTGTTGCCGGTGGCGTCGAAGGTGTAGTCCGCGCCGCCGTCGGTCAGGGCCACCAGGTGCGCGACCAGATCGCCCTGCACGTCGTTGGGATTGACGAAGTGGGTCATGCCGAACTTGCGGCCCCATTCCTCGCGCGCTGGGTTCAGATCGACGCCGACGATCATGTTGGCGCCGACCAGCTTCAGGCCCTGGATGACGTTGAGGCCAATGCCGCCCAGGCCGAAGACGATGGCGTTGGCGCCCGGCTCGACCTTGGCGGTGTTGGTCACGGCGCCGACGCCCGTGGTCACGCCGCAGCCGCAATAGCAGGCCGTCTTGAACGGCGCGTCGCGGCGGATCTTGGCGACCGCGATCTCGGGCAGGACCGTGTAGTTCGAGAAGGTCGAGCAGCCCATGTAGTGATAGATCGGCTGGCCCTTGTACGAGAACCGGCTCGTGCCGTCCGGCATCAGGCCCTTGCCCTGGGTCGCGCGGATCGCCGTGCACAGGTTGGTCTTGCCCGAGAGGCAGCTTTTGCACTGGCGGCATTCGGGCGTGTAGAGCGGGATCACGTGGTCGCCGACGGCCACGCTGGTCACGCCCGGGCCAACCTCGACCACCACGCCCGCGCCCTCGTGACCCAGGATCGAGGGGAAGATGCCCTCGCTGTCGAAACCGTCCAAAGTGTAGGCGTCGGTGTGGCAGACGCCCGTCGCCTTGATCTCGACCATCACCTCGCCGGCCTTGGGCCCTTCGAGGTCGACCTCGACGATCTCCAGCGGCTTCTTGGCTTCGAAGGCGACGGCGGCGCGGGTTTTCATCGGGAGGTCTCCTAGAGAGCGAGTCGGCGCGACTTTGCCGCCGCGCGCCGTCCGGGTCGAGCCCTGATCAGGCCTTGACGACGGGCGGCAGACGGTAACGGCCGTCCAGTAACTCGGCCCTGGGCAGATAGGCGCGCAGGTACATCGCGAATGGCCCGGCCTTGGGCGCGGGAAGCCAGTTGGCCGAGCGTTCGCCTCCAGGGTCGGTCCGGCCGATCCAGATGTCCAACGAGCCATCGGGGTTGCGCTTCAGACCACGCGTGCGATCGCCGATCGTGTAGCGGCTCAGCGAATTGTCGGTGAAGAAGAACTGGCCGTCGGCCGTGGCCTCGTACATCGACAGCGACCAGAAGCCGTCCAGCGGCAGGCGCGCGGGCAGGCTGAGGCGATAGAGGCCATCGCCGGTGAAGGTCCCCGCCCCGTCGTCGCCGGCGGCCTTCATGTACATCGCCTCGGCCACGGGCAACGCGCCCAGGCCCTGCAGGGCGACGATGGCGCGATAGAGATAGTCCTGGCCGTAGTCGCCAAGGTTGGGTCGCGGATAGGCCCAGCCGCCGGTGAAGGTTTGCCGTCCCTTGGCGAACATGGTGATCAGGCGCGCTTCGTCGACGCCATCGGCCGCCACAGCCGGGTCGAAGGGACCGGCGCCCAGGAAGGGGGCCGTGCGGCGCAGAATCCGCAGGTCGCTCGGCGGCGGCGGGTCGCTGGCCAGCAGCGCGCGGGCGGACGCGAAATACGCCTCGGGCGCGGCGTCGCGCGTGGCGTAGGCAGGCACGGGCGCGGAAGGCGGTCCTTTTAGGAGGAAGCCATCCTGCGCCTTGTGCGCGGCGGCCAGATCATCGCCGCCATCGGTCAGCACGCGCAGCAGCAGCCAGGCGTGGGGCGTGGCGATGCGGGTCGGATTGGGTCCCGTCGAGGCGTGGTCAGGTCCGACCAGCGTGAAGATCCCGCCCTCCCCGCCGATCGTGCGCGTGCCCAGCACCACGTTGTTGTTGGTGAACATGTCCATCACCGCCACGGAGTAGTAGCGCTCGCCCATCGGCGGGATGGTCAGGGTCGCGGGGCCGCGCGTCAGGTCCAGGAAGGACCAGGAATAGAGAGTGTCGTTGTTGGGCGTGGTGACGCGGCGGGAGGTGTGGTCCGCCAGGATCCGCGTGTGGTCCAGCTTGTTGATGGCGGCCCCGGGCGCCTTAAGCATCCGCGCGCGGGTGGTCGCCATCTCGATCAGCGGCAGGGCGTAGAGATAGGCGTCACGCGCCGCCATCGCGTCTCCAGGCGCGGCGGCCCGCGCTGCAAAACCTGGCGCGAAGCCCAGCGCGCCAGCCATGGCCAGCAGCTCCCGACGGTTCATGGCGCTCTCCCCAACACCTGTTTGAGGCCGAGTGAACGCGGGAAAGACGAGCGGCGCAAGGCCGCCCGTCTACCGTCCAACGCTCCCGGGGAGCCGCCGGGATCAGGTTCTAGGCCGCGTTGGCGTAGCGCGCGGCGTGGACCGCCGCTTCCAGCGTGATGATGGTGGCGTCGACCCGCTCGTGCGGATCCGAGCCGACGACCTTCTTGACCAGGGCCGGCGACAGCGCCTCGCGCAGGTGGCCCAGCGCGCGCGGCGGCGCGACGAGGATGATCTGATCGAAGGGATGCTTGGCCGTCAGCGCGTCTAGCCGCTTGGCCAGACCGGTCAGGAAAGCCTTCTCGGCCCGATCCCGGGCGTCCCCCGAATGGGTGATGTGGCTGGGGGCGGCGTGATCGTGATGTTCCTTCACGTCGGCCAGCCATTCGGGACGGTCATGAAGCGGACCGTCGATGCGCGGCTGTTCGAGAAGACGGGCGCGCCGGCCGTCGGCGACGACGACGAGGGTGGTGGCGTCTGGGTTCATGGAGAGGCTCCTAGCTAACCGTTGCGAGCAGCTTGCGCCT
>CAKZJK010000466.1 GCA_936942565.1 uncultured Caulobacter sp.
CGACCAACAACATCCTGCATCCGGCCAACGGTCAGCCGATCATCGTGCCGTCGCAGGACATCGTGCTCGGTCTGTACTACCTCTCGATCATGCGCGAGGGCATGAACGGCGAGGGCATGAAGTTCGGCAACATGGCCGAGCTCGAGCACGCGCTGCATGCCAAGGTCATCCACCTCCACAGCAAGATCAAGTACCGCTGGGAAGGCATGGACGAGACCGGCAAGATCTCCAAGCGCTGGATCGAGACCACGGCTGGCCGCGTCATGCTCGGCAACGTGCTGCCGCGTCACACGCGCATTTCGTACGAGCTCATCAACAAGCTGATGACCAAGCGCGAAATCTCGGGCGTGATCGATCAGGTCTACCGCCACTGCGGCCAGAAGGAGACGGTGATCTTCTGCGACCGCATCATGGCGCTCGGCTTCTACAACGCCTTCAAGGCGGGCATCTCGTTCGGCAAGGACGACATCATCATCCCGGTCCGCAAGACCGAGATCGTGGAAGAGACCCGCAAGCTGGCCGAGGAGTACGAGCAACAGTACGCCGACGGCCTGATCACCAAGGGCGAGAAGTACAACAAGGTCGTTGACGCCTGGGCCAAGGCCACCGACCGCGTCGCCGACGAGATGATGGCCGAGCTTCAGATGAAGCATAAGGACGAGAACGGCCGCGAGAAGGAAATCAACGCCATCTACATGATGGCCCACTCCGGCGCCCGTGGCTCGCAAGCCCAGATGAAGCAGCTGGGCGGCATGCGCGGCCTGATGGCCAAGCCCTCCGGCGAGATCATCGAGACCCCGATCGTCTCGAACTTCAAGGAAGGCCTGACCGTTCAGGAGTACTTCAACTCCACCCACGGCGCCCGTAAGGGTCTGGCCGACACCGCGCTGAAGACGGCCAACTCGGGTTACCTGACCCGTCGTCTGGTCGACGTCGCGCAGGACTGCATCATCGTCGAGGAAGACTGCGGCACCACGCGGGGCATCACCCTGCGCGCCGTCGTCGAGGGCGGCGACGTGCTGGTCTCGCTGGGCACCCGCGTCCTGGGCCGCTTCACGGCCGAGGACGTCAAGGATCCGGCGACCGGCGAGCTGGTCGTTCCGGCCGACACCTATATCGACGAGAACATCGCCGACGCCATCGAGGCGGCGGTCGTTCAGTCGGTGAAGGTCCGCTCGGTCCTGACCTGCGAAGCCAAGATCGGCGTCTGCGGCGCCTGCTACGGCCGCGACCTGGCGCGCGGCACCCCGGTGAACATCGGTGAAGCGGTCGGCGTCATCGCCGCCCAGTCGATCGGTGAGCCCGGCACACAGCTGACGATGCGGACCTTCCACATCGGCGGCACCGCCCAGGTGGCCGAGCAGTCGTTCTTCGAAGCCTCCAACGAGGGTACGGTCCGCGTGATCGGCCCGACCGTTATTGGCGCCGACGGCGCGCTGGTCATCATGAGCCGCAACACCTCGGTCAGCGTGCTGGTCGACGGCAAGGAGCGCGAAACCTACAAGCCGCCGTACGGCGCCCGCCTGCGGGTCAAGGACGGCGACCTGGTCAAGCGCGGCCAACGCCTCGGCGATTGGGACCCCTACACCACCCCGATCATCACCGAAGTGGCCGGCAAGATCCGCGCCGAGGACCTGGTGGATGGCCTGTCCATCCGCGAGGAAGTCGACGAAGCCACCGGCATCGCCCAGCGCGTCGTCGCCGACTGGCGCACCTCGGCCCGCGGTTCGGACCTGCGTCCGGCCATGGGCGTGCTGTCGGAAGACGGCTCGTACAAGCGTCTCAGCAACGGCGGCGAGGCTCGTTACCTCCTGTCGGCCGGCGCCATTCTCTCCGTCGCCGACGGCGACGAAGTGAAGCCGGGTGAAGTGATCGCGCGTATCCCGACCGAAGGCGCCAAGACCCGGGACATCACCGGTGGTCTGCCGCGCGTCGCCGAACTCTTCGAAGCCCGCCGTCCGAAGGACTGCGCGGTCATCGCGGAAATGGACGGCCGTGTCGAATTCGGTAAGGATTACAAGAACAAGCGCCGGATCAAGATCACGCCGGACGTCGACGCCGATGGCAACCAAGCCGAGGCGGTCGAGTTCCTGATCCCGAAGGGCAAGCACATCGCCGTCCACGATGGCGACTTCATCACCAAGGGCGAGTACATCATCGACGGCAACCCGGATCCGCACGACATCCTGCGCATCCTGGGCGTCGAAGCCCTGGCCAACTTCCTCGTCGACGAGATCCAGGAGGTCTATCGTCTGCAGGGCGTGCCGATCAACGACAAGCACATCGAGACGATCGTTCGTCAGATGCTGCAGAAGGTCGAGATCCTCGAGCCCGGCGACACCGGCCTGATCAAGGGTGACCACCTTGATAAGCCGGAGTTCGACAAGGAACAGGACAAGGCGATCGCCCGCGGCGGCCGTCCGGCTGTCACTCAGCCGGTGCTGCTGGGCATCACCAAGGCCTCGCTGCAAACCAAGAGCTTCATCTCGGCCGCTTCGTTCCAAGAAACGACGCGCGTCCTGACCGAAGCCTCGGTGCACGGCAAGACCGACACCCTGGAAGGCCTGAAGGAAAACGTCATCGTGGGTCGTCTGATCCCCGCTGGTACGGGTTCCTACCTGCGCAGCCTGCAACGCGTCGCCGCCAAGCGCGACGAACAGCTGGCCCAGCAGCGCGAGGAAGCGATGGAGCCGCTGCCGGCCGAAATCGCTACCGCTGACGCCGAATAAGCGTCGCCTGAGCGAATACGGAAGGGCCCGGGAGCGATCCCGGGCCTTTTTCGTTGCGCGGCGGTGCCGTCGTCAGGGGAGCGCTTCGGGAACCTCCCAGTAGGGCGGGCTGCCGAAGCTCGTCCGCAGATGGGCGATCAGCGCGCGCAGCTTGGCCGAGGGCGGCTGGGCGGCGGGATAGGCGATATGGATCTCGGCGGGTTCGGGTTCGAGGCCGACATCGATGGCGCGCAGGGCTCCGCTCGCCAGATCCTTGTGCACGAAGAAGGTCGGCAACAGGGTCACGCCCACTCCGGCCAGGGCCGCGTCCCGCATGATCAGGCCATTGTTGACCCGCAACGCGCGGCGGGGCTGGACGATCGCCGCCTCCGCGCCTTCGCCCAGCCGCCAGTCGGCCACCCGGTTCGTGTAGAGGATGCCGGCATGGTCCCCCAGGTTCTCGACGGTGGAGGGGACGCCGTTCGCCTCCAGATAGGCCGGGGATGCGACCAGGACTCTTTGGCTGCGGGCGATGCGGACCGCCACCAGCCACCGGTCGCTCACCGGACCGTGCCGAATGACCGCGTCATAGCCGTCGGCTTCCACATCGACGAAGCGGTCGTCGAGCTCCAGGGAAAGGTCGATGGCGGGATGCTCCCGCAGGAAGGGATAGAGCGCGGGCCCGAGGTGCAGGTAGCCGAAGCCGACGGGGGCCGACAGGCGCAGGGGGCCCGCGCTGTTCGGCCAGCTCCTCGGCGGCCGCCTTGATCTCCCGCCGGATGCGGCGAGCTCGCGCCAGGAAGATGCGCCCGTCCTGGGTCAGGGTCAGGCGCCGCGTCGTTCTCTGGATCAGACGCGCGCCAAGCACCCGCTCCAGCTCGACCAGTCGATCGCTGACGACCGAGCGCGAAAGGCCCAGCGTTCGGGCCGCCTCGCTGAGCGAGCCGCCGTCGGCGATCGCGACGAAGGTCTCGACGCCCTCCAGCTTCAGCATTGTTCGGATGTCCCGGAAGCTCGGTTCTAGGACTGGACGCTACCGCCGATCGATGAACGGCGCCATCTGTCGGCCCGCCACCTAATGTCAGGAGCTGTTCGATGCTGCGTTCGATGCTGGTTGTGCTTGCCCTGCTGGCGTCCGCGCCCGCCTTTGCCCAGGTTCAGCCGTTCCCGCCAGGGTTCGTCACGCGAGAGATCGCCGTGAACGACGTGACCATTCACGTGAGGACTGGCGGGCGCGGCCCGGCGGTCGTCCTGCTGCATGGCTATGGCGAGACCGGGGACATGTGGGCCCCCTTGGCCGCCGACCTGGCGCGCGACCATACCGTGATCGTCCCCGACCTGCGGGGCCTTGGCCTGTCGTCGAAGCCCAAGGGCGGCTTCGACAAGAAGACCCAGGCCGGCGACGTCCTGGGGGTCATGGACGCCCTTAAGGTCGACACGGCCGATCTCGTGACCCACGACATCGGCAACATGGTCGGCTTCGCGGTCGCCGCCCAGCATCCCGAGCGGGTGCGCCGCTTCGTGCTGATCGACGCGCCCGTGCCGGGCGTCGGACCGTGGGAGGAGATCCTCAAGAACCCGCTGCTCTGGCACTTCCGTTTCGGCGGCCCGGATATGGAGCGCCTGGTGGCCGGGCGCGAGCGCATCT
>CAKZJK010000467.1 GCA_936942565.1 uncultured Caulobacter sp.
CCGCCAGTGGCGGAGCCCTTCTTGTTTCGGACTGGCCGAAAGTCTTAGGCGGCGGCGCCGACGCGGGCTTGCAGCTGGGCCTTGGCCGCGCGGACCGTGTCGGTCACGCAGGCTTGGTAGGTCACGACGCTGAAGTTCGGCTGAGCCTTGCACACCGTTTGAGCGGCGGTGCGGATTTCGGCGTGGAGTTGATCCACGGTCTTGCCCTTCACCGAGATACGGACGACCGAGACACTCTCGGCGACTTGGGTCTTGCCGGCTTCGCGAGCACGCAGGATCGAGGCCAGCTGACGGTGAGCGCTCATGACCGCGCCTTGGACGCAATCGTCGATCTGGGTCTTGGTGACGGTCGAGCAGACCGAGGCGGCGGCGGTCTTGATTTCGGTTTCCAGCTGGACCGAGGTCTTGTTCGAGATCGAGACGCGGACTTCGTTGGTGGCGGCGCCGGCCGGAGCGGCGATGGCGGCGGCGATGGCGAGGGCGGCGAAAGCGGCGAAGGTCTTCATGTTCAAAATCCTCTGAATGATCGAAACTGGCCGGGGAGGGCCGTAAAGGTCAAAAACGCGTACTGAATTGGTCGCGGCTTTTCGGCGATCGCGATTAAGTCGGGGTGTGGAAGGACGCCTAATTCTCGTTAACAGGTAGGATTTAGGTGCGACGTGCGGTCGCAGGGTGTCGGGCTCTCCCTTTTTCCGAGAGCGCGTCGTCCTGACCCAATAGGGACGTCGCGGCGCTTGGCGCCCCCGCCGACGCGCCTTAGAGAGGGCGTTTCCCACCGCCTCTTCCGAGCTTGCGTTCGATGCACGACATCAAGGCCATCCGCGACAATCCCGAAGCCTTCGACCTTCACTGGTCGGGCAAAGGGCGTTCAGGCGCGGCCGCCGAGGCCGTGAAGCTCGACGCGCAACTGCGCGCGGCGCAGACGGCCCTTCAAGAAGCCCAGGCCAAGCGGAACGAGAGCTCCAAGCTGATCGGCATGGCCAAGGCCAAGAAGGACGAGGCCGAGGCCCAGCGCCTGATGGCCGAGGTCGAGACGCTGAAGGGCGTCATGGCGACCGCCGCCGAAGAAGAGGCTCTGGTGGGCGGCAAGCTGAAGGATCTGCTGGCGTCCCTGCCTAACATCCCCGCGCCCGAGGTTCCGGTCGGCGAGGACGAGGCGGGCAATGTCGAGCAGCGCCGCTGGGGCGACGCCGCCAAGCTGCCGGCCGGCAAGCTGAACAAGCCCAAGGACCACGTCGACCTGGGCGCGGCCCTGGGCGGCATGGACTTCGAGGCCGCCGCCCGCATGAGCGGCGCGCGCTTCGTGGTGCTCAAGAAGGAGATCGCCCGCCTGGAGCGCGCGATCGGCCAGTTCATGCTGGACCTGCAGACGGTAGAGCACGGCTATACCGAGGTTAGCCCGCCGCTGCTGGTGCGCGACGAGGCGCTGTTCGGCACGGGCCAGCTGCCGAAGTTTGAAGACGATCTGTTCTTCGCGACCTCCACGTATCTCCCCAATGAACCGGGGGCAGTCGAAGGGGCGGGTGTCTACTATTCCAAGACCGCCGGCGTAGACGTTTATGAGGACGTGAAAACCGGAGAGCTTCTTCTCAAGCCTGTTGAAGGTTCGGAAGGCAAGCTCACTCAATCCCGCCGCTGGCTGATCCCCACGGCCGAAGTGTCGCTGACCAACATCGTCCGCGAGCAACTCGTCGCCGAGGAGGAGCTGCCCATGCGGTTGACGGCCCTGACGCCGTCGTTCCGCGCCGAGGCCGGTTCGGCCGGTCGCGACACCCGCGGCATGATCCGCCAGCACCAGTTCGAGAAGGTGGAACTGGTATCGATCTGCAAGCCCGCGGATTCGGCCGTCGAGCACGAGCGGATGACCGCCGCGGCCGAGGCCGTGCTGCAGGGGCTGGACCTGCCCTATCGCAAGATGCTGCTGTGCGCCGGCGACATGGGTGCGAACGCCGCGAAGACCTACGACCTCGAAGTCTGGCTGCCCTCG
>CAKZJK010000468.1 GCA_936942565.1 uncultured Caulobacter sp.
TCTGCGCCATCTTGGCGACGATCTCGCTGCGCGGCCAGCCGGTCAATGCGGCGAGATCGGTCGCCTCCTTGGTGAAACGCGCCGTCAGCCTCTCCTGATACGACTTGGCCGCCTCGCATTTGGCCTCGCCGCGCCAGGGATGGTGCTGGACGTAGCGCCCTTGGAAATTGCTGCGGTCCCTGGTCTCGGTGAACACGATGTCCTCGGGGAACGTCTTGGCATCGTAGCGGACGTGCAGCCGGGTCACGAAGGCATCGGAGCCGCCGCCGCGACGGCGAGGCCGGAGACGATCAGGGCGCGCCGGTCCAGGGTCATTACTTCGAGGCCGCCGCGATGGCCGCGTCCAGCTCGGCCAGGGTGCGCTCGCCGCCCTCTTCCGCGCCGACCTTCTTGCCGTTGACGACGAAGGTGGGCGTGCCCTGGATCTTGGCTTCCTTGCTGTACTTCTCGACGCGGGCGTTGAGATCCTTCAGCGCCTTTTCGTTGGTCACGCAGGCGTTGAACTGCTCCTCGGTCATGCCGGCCGACTGGGCGACGCTCAGCAGGCCCTCGCGGAACTGGCCCGTCTGGAACATCTGCTCCTGGGCGCGATAGACCGAGTCCACGACCTGGAAGTACTTGTCCTTGCCGGCGCAGCGGGCCAGCAGGAACGAGGCGGCGGCCACTTCCTGCGGCGGGGTCAGGATCTCGCGATAGACGTAGTTGACCTTGCCGGTATCGATGTATTTGGCCTTGAAGGCCGGATAGACGTCCTTGTTCCAACGGGCGCAGTGGGCGCAAGAGGCCGAGGCGTACTCGACGACCGTGACCTTGGCGTTCGGGTTGCCCTGGGTCATGTCGTCGGCGGTGACGGTCTCGCCCTTGGGACCGCAGCTGGCGAGGCCGGCGGCGAGCGCGGCGACAAGGGTGACTCGGCTGATCAGCGAACGCATCAATTGGCCCTTCGGCGGTCGGTTGGAAACTTAAGCCCGATTCTCGTCCGAGAGGGAAAAGGGCTCAACGCTGACTAGGGCAAGAGCGCGACCGCGCGGCGGTTGTCAATGGCCTGAACCGCCCCCGCGGGCGGGTCAGCGGCTGGAGGAAAGCACCCCTCGCCCAAGCTTCAGCAGCGCCTGCTTCAACCCGCCATCGGGCTGGTCGGCCAGGCCGTCGGCCAGCTCCTTCTCCAGCGCCGCGTCCAGCGGCGGCTTGCGGCGCGGGCGCTTGGGAGCGGGCGGCGCGGCCGCCTTCACGGGGCCCTGGACGATGCGCAGGCGCGTGACCACGCCCTTGCCCAGCAGCATGTCCAGTCTGGCGGTGATCTGCGGCGCCTGATGCTGGATCAGCGAGGCCATGGGGCCATCGACGCGCAGCTCCAAGGCTCCGCCCTCGCCATTGCGGCCCTTGATGATGCGGACCGGCTCGGTGCGTCGGGCCAGCGTATCGCCGACGATCTCGCGCCAGCGCGTCTGGAGGGCGGCGGGGCCCTGACCAAAGCGCCCCTCCAGCTCCTTCAGTAGCGGCGCGAGGTTCTTGCCAGCGGGCGGCGGCGGGCGGCGCTGCGGCTTGGTCCGCTTCTGGCGAAGGATCGCGATCGCTTCTTCGGCGGTGGGCAGGGGGCGGCGGGCCATGACGGAAAGCTAGCATGAGGGCGCCCGCTTGCGGTAGGCGAGAGGTGATGAAAGCCAGCATCCCTACTAATTGGGCCGCCCTCCGCTCAAGCCTGCTGGCCTGGTACGATCGCCAGGCCCGGACCTTGGCCTGGCGGGTCTCGCCCGCCGACCGCCGCGCGGGGGTGCGTTCCGATCCCTACCGCGTCTGGCTGTCGGAGGTGATGCTGCAGCAGACGACCGTGCCGCACGCGACCCCTTACTTCCTGAGCTTCACCCAGCGCTGGCCGACGGTTTCGGACCTCGCGGCCGCCCCGGACGACGACCTCATGGCCGCCTGGGCGGGGCTCGGCTATTACGCCCGCGCCCGCAACCTGCTGGCCTGCGCCCGCGCCGTCGCCGATCAGCACGACGGCGTCTTCCCGGACACCGAGGAAGGCCTGCGCGCCCTGCCCGGCGTCGGCGCCTATACGGCGGCGGCCGTGGCGGCGATGCCAAGACCTAGCCTCTGCAGGTGGGTCAGGCCTTCCTTCCTCCCCGTGGCCAGCCTGGCCATGGGCACCACCGTCCACGGGTACAGCACCGTGCAGGCGAAGATGGTGAGCACGTTGACCAGGCTGATCGACGCCGGCGGCATGTGGAAGCCCCCGCCCAGATCCGTGTCCATCACCGCCGCCTGCTCGATGAACAGGGTGTTCACCTGCGAGAAGACTATGGCGAAAGGTATGGCCGCCAGCCAGATGGGCACCATCCGCACCAAGCACTTCACCTCCTCCACCTGCGTCACCGTGCACAGCCTCCACGGGCTGCTGCTGCTGCTGCTTCTTCTTCTTCTTATATCCTCCTCCTCATTCATCCTCCCCTTGTCCACCACCAATACCGCCGCCTTGTCCAGAAACCGCAGACAGCGCGAGTGCTCCAGCTGCCTGAATGTAAATCCCACCTCCGCCGCCGCCGCCACCGGGACTTCATGCA
>CAKZJK010000469.1 GCA_936942565.1 uncultured Caulobacter sp.
CGGCGCCCGCGTTGGCATGGCCGATCGCTTCCACCGACAGTGTCTCCACGACCAGCGGCGTCGTTGGCGAGGTAAAGCCGAAGCGTCTCTGATGCAGGTCCTCGAAGGCCGCGCGGACTTCGGCCGGCTGGCCGAACGGCACGACCAAAGGCGTATCGGTCCCGGCGTACTTCACACGCAATGTCGCGACGGTCTCGACCGACACCATGGGCACGTCCTGCGCCCGCAAGTCCGCCTCTGCATCGGCAGCCAAGGTCGCCGCTCGCGCCGCCAGATCGCCCAGGTCCTCGAGGGACCGCTCGACCGTCTCCTCGCGGATCAGCCGCAGGTCGGCCAGGCCCATGCCATAGGCCGACAGCACGCCCGCGAACGGGTGGATCATCACCTTGGTCATGCCCAGGGCGTCGGCCACCAGGCAGGCGTGCTGGCCGCCCGCGCCGCCGAAGCAGGCCAGGACATAGCGGGTGACGTCATAGCCGCGCTGGATCGAGATCTGCCGCACGGCCTTGGCCATGTTCTCGACGGCGATGGTGACGAAGCCCTCGGCGATCGCCTGAGGGGTCATGGCCTTGCCGGTCGCCGACGCGATCTCCGCCGCCATGGCTTCGAAGCCACGGGTCACGGCCTCGACGTCCAGCGGCTGATCGGCGTTGGGGCCGAACACCTTGGGAAAGAACTCCGGCCGCAACTTGCCCAGCATGACATTGCAGTCGGTGACGGTCAGCGGCCCGCCTCGCCGATAGGCCGCCGGGCCCGGAACCGCGCCAGCCGAGGCCGGGCCGACCCGCAGCCGCGCGCCGTCAAAACCGCAAATCGAGCCGCCGCCCGCCGCGACGGTATGGATGTTCATCATCGGCGCGCGCATCCGCACGCCCGCCACCACCGTCTCGAAGGCGCGCTCGTACTCCCCCGCGTAGTGGCAGACGTCTGTCGAGGTGCCGCCCATGTCGAAGCCGATCACCCGGTCGAAGCCCGCGTCGGCGGCGGTCCGCGCCATGCCGACCACGCCGCCGGCCGGCCCCGACAGGATCGCGTCCTTGCCCCGGAAAGCGCGGGCGTCGGTCAGGCCGCCGTTCGACTGCATGAACAGCAGCCGTGTGTCGTGACCGAGCGCGCCGGCGACCTGGTCCACATAGCGGCGCAGGATCGGCGAGAGATAGGCGTCGACTACCGTGGTATCGCCGCGCCCGACCAGCTTCATCAGCGGGCTGACCTCATGGCTGACCGAGATCTGGCTGAAACCGATCTCCCGCGCGATCGTCGCGACCCGCGCCTCATGATCGGTGAAGCGGAAGCCATGCAGCAACACGATCGCGATGGCGCGGAAGCCGGCGTCATGGGCGGCCCGCATGTCCCGCCGCGCGGCGTCTTCGTCGAGCGGCCTCAGCACCTCGCCGTCGACGCTCATGCGCTCGTCGATCTCGATGACGCGGTCGTAGAGCGCCTCGGGCTTAACGATGTGACGCTCGAACAGCTTTGGCCGCGCCTGGTAGCCGATCCGTAGCGCGTCGGCGTGGCCTCGGGTGATCGCCAGCACGGTCGGTTCGCCCTTGCGCTCCAGCAGGGCGTTGGTCGCGACCGTGGTGCCCATCTTGACCGCGTCGATGCTCGCGCCGGTCGGCAGTAGCGCCCGGACGCCAGCCACGGCGGCGTCGGCGTAGTGCTCGGGATTCTCCGACAGCAGCTTGTGGGTGACCAGCGACCCGTCCGGCCGCCGCGCGACAATGTCGGTGAAGGTGCCGCCGCGATCGATCCAGAACTCCCAGCCGCGCGGTTCGTGGGTCATGAGGGGCGGAACTCCTTGCTCCGCCACCTCATAGCGGTTGAGGCCCCTACTTCAACAGCCCCAGCAGCTCCGCCGCCTGCCACAGACCCAGCAACAGGAAGATCACCGCCGCGCCGATGCGGACATACTTCAGCGGCACAATCTTGGTGGCGGCCTCGCCCAGATAAACGGCGGGGACGTTGGCCAGCATCATGCCAATCGTGGTGCCGGCGGCGACCCAGGCGATCGAGTGGAACTTGGCGCCGAGGGCGACGGTGGCGATCTGGGTCTTGTCGCCCATCTCAACCAGGAAGAAGGCGATCGTGGTGGTCAGGAAAACGCCGTAGCGGCCGGCGCTCGTCCCTTCCTCGTCGTCGGCCTTGTCGGGGATCAGGGCCCAGCCCGCCATGGCGATGAACGAGATGGCGATCGCCCACTTGAACCAGGCGCCGCTCAGAAAATCCGACACCCAGTAGCCCGCCGTGGCGGCCAGGGCGTGGTTGGCCAAGGTGGCGACCAGGATGCCGAGAATGATCGGGACGGGCTTCTTGAACCGCGTGGCCAGGATGATGGCCAGCAGCTGGGTCTTGTCGCCGATCTCGGCGATGGCCACGACCAGGGTCGAGACGAGCAGGGCTTCCACTGAAATAGTCCTCCGGGCCGGGCGCATGCCAATAGCGTCGACGCCCACCCGGCCCGGATGGAAATCGGCGCCATTGGTCTCGCCAAGGAAGCTGCAAGTCCGCTCCCCTTCCCCGCGCCATGGATCAGAGATCCAAGTGTGTTGACGGCGGGGCCC
>CAKZJK010000470.1 GCA_936942565.1 uncultured Caulobacter sp.
CGGGGCGACCGAGGGCGAGGCGGAGGCCCGCGCCCGCGCGGCGCTGGCCTGGCTGGGCGCGCCGGCCGCCGAGCACGCCGAGCCCAAGGGGCCTCTCTGCCCCGACCTCGTCGCCGACGATCCCGCGACCTACGAGGCCGCCGTCGCCGAGGTGGTCGAGCGCATCCTGGCCGGCGAGATCTTCCAGGCCAATATCGCCCGGGCGTGGACAGGGCGTCTTTCGCCCGGCGCCGACCCGTTCGACCTGTTCACCCGCCTGCGCGGCCAGAGCCCCGCGCCGTTCGCGGCCTATCTGCGGCTGCCGGGGCGGGCGATGGTTTCCAACTCGCCGGAGCGGTTCCTCAAGGTCGGGCCCGACGGGTCGATCGAGACCAAGCCGATCAAGGGCACGCGCGCCCGCGACCGCGATCCGGCGCGCGACCTGGCGCTCGCCGCCGAGCTGCTGGCCAGCGACAAGGACCGCGCCGAGAACCTGATGATCGTGGACTTGATGCGCAACGACCTGGCGCGGGTCAGCCCGCCGGGCAGCGTTCATGCGCCGGACCTGTTCAGGATCGAGAGCTTCGCCAACGTCCATCATCTGGTCTCGACGGTCACCGCGCGGCTGGCGCAGGGGCGCGGCGTCGCCGACCTGCTGCGGGCCACCTTCCCGCCCGGCTCGATCACCGGCGCGCCCAAGGTGCAGGCCATGAAGGTCATCGCGGAACTGGAAACGCCCCGCGGTCCCTATTGCGGCTCCCTATTCTGGGTGGGTCATGATGGCGCACTCGACTCCAGCGTGTTGATCCGCACCGTCGCCTTGGTCGAGGATGCCGGCGGCTGGCGGGTCGAGGCGCGCGCTGGCGCGGGGATCGTCGCCGACAGCGACCCGCGCGCCGAGCGGCTGGAGACCGAGGCCAAGATCGCCGCCATCCGGCGCGCGCTGACGGAGAGCCTTGGATGATCGCTCACGACGCCATTCCCTTCGACGATCGAGGGCTTTTGCTGGGCGAGGGGCTGTTCGAGACCTTGCTGGCCCTGGACGGCGAGATCCGCCATCTGGACGCCCACCTCGACCGCATGGCCGCGGGCTGTTCGGTGCTGGGCTTGCCCTTCGATCGCGCCGAGGCCGAGGGCCTCTGTCGCCGCATGGTCCCGGCGACGGGACGGGTGGCGCTGCGCCTGACCCTGACGGGCGGCTCGGGCGGACGGGGGCTGGATCGTCCCGCCGACCTGACGCCTCGGCTCTTCGCGCGCGTGGCGACGGTGGCCGCGGTGACGACCCCGGCGCGGG
>CAKZJK010000471.1 GCA_936942565.1 uncultured Caulobacter sp.
CAGCCGGCAGGCATCGATGATCAGCACGTCCGCCCGGAACAGCGCCTCGACGTCGTCGAGCTGCAACAGGCGTTCCTCGCTCCCCCGGATCATGCGTGCGGCTGGCGCCGACAGCGTTGCCGTGGCCCGCTCGATCTCCGCCTGCAACTCGGGGATTCGAACCTGCCGGGCCGTGCGGGTGGCGCGCTCCAGCGCTGCGTGCGCCGCTTTGGTCTGGAGGCGACGCAGGGAAAGGCCGGCGACGATCAGCTCGTACACCGTGCGCGCCGCAGGCGGCAGCGGCGAGGGATCGAGCTCGGCAAGTCCGCGCTCGGCTTCATCGAGATGTCCGATCAGCACGAGGCGCCGGATCTCGAGGCTGCGCGCATAGGCGGCGTTGGTGCGGTCGCCGTGCCGCTCCAGGATCTCGCGCGCTGCCGCGAGCTGCTTCGTCGGCCAGGTGAGATCCCTTGCCGCGAGCGCGATCTCCGCCTCGGCGACAGTACAGCGGGCGCGCGCCAGCGTCGCCTTGGCGCCGAAGGCGCGGGCGGCCTGCCGCAGCAGCGCCTTCGCCCTGATGACGTCACCGAGCCGCGCCATCGCGATGCCGCGCAGCGCCAGCGCCGGGGGATCGTCGCGCAAGGCGACGCGGTTCAGCGCGCCGAGCGGATCACCCGCGGCCAGCGCCTGCGCTGCCGCCGAGATCAGCGAGTCCATGCAAATCCCGCCACACTTGTCACTCCTGGTTTCTCCGGCGTCGATCCTAGTCTTGGTCGCGGTCAACACGTAAAGGATCACAGGCATGACCATGCATATCACGGGAACTCGCGAAGACTGGCTGAAGGCACGGCTCGAGCTGCTGCAGGCCGAAAAGGAATTCACCCGCCGCGGCGATGAGCTGGCACAGCGCCGCCAGGCCCTGCCATGGCTGGCCTGGCTTCGCCGCCGCACCCGCTCATCCGAGCTTTGGCTGATCGCCGTGGCGACGGTCGTGGGCATGACCGCCGGCACCCTGGCGGTGCTGCAGGCCAAGCTCGCGCACGGGACCCAGGTCTGGCTGTTCGCCTTCGATCCCGACGAGCGCCTGTCGGCCCAGGCCATGGTCGCGCCGTGGCGGCTGTTGGCCATTCCCCTGGGCGGATTGCTGCTGGGCTTGTTCACCGCCCTGGTGCTGCGCTTTCGCCCCAGTCCCGCCGTCGACCCCGTGGAGGCCAACGCCCTGCACGGAGGTCGTCTCTCGATCCGCGACAGCGCCTTCATCTGCGGCCAGACCCTGATCTCGAACGGTTGCGGCGCCTCTGTAGGCCTGGAAGCCGCCTACGCCCAGGCCGGCGGGGCGGCGGCCTCGTGGGTGGGGCAGAAGCTGAGCCTGCGGCGCGGCGACCTGCGAATCCTGGTCGGGGCCGGCGCCGGCGCGGCCATCGCCGCGGCGTTCGGCGCGCCGCTGACGGGCGCCTTCTACGCGTTCGAGATCGTCATCGGCGCCTATACCGTCGCCAACATCGCGCCCGTCGCGGCCGCCGCCCTGGCCGGGGTGCTGGTCGCCAAGGCGCTAGGCTCGACGCCCTATCTGATCAAGACCTCGGTCGTCGCCATCTCGTCCTGGACCGACTACCTGCTTTACGGCCTGCTGGGCCTGGTCGCCGCCCTGTTCGGCGTGGCGCTGATGCGGGCCGTCGCGGTCGCCGACCGCTGGGTCGGCAAGGCCGCGCCGCCGCGCTGGGCCCGCCCCGCGATCGGAGGTCTCGCGCTCGCGGCCATGGCCCTGGTCACGCCTCAGACCCTGTCCGGGGGTCACGGCGCGCTGCATCTGGATCTCAACGGCGACCTGCCGCTGAAGATGATCCTGGTTCTGATCCTGATGAAGTCGATGGCCTCGATCATCTCGCTCAGCTTCGGCTTCCGCGGCGGCCTGTTCTTCGCGGCCCTGTTCCTGGGGGCGCTGATGGGCCAGTCGTTCTCGGACCTCGTGAACCTTGTGGGCGGAGAGGGGCGGCTCGATCCGATCGCCGCCTCGCTGGTCGGCATGGGCGCGCTGGGCGTGGCCATCGTCGGCGGGCCCTTCACCATGTCGTTCCTGGTGCTGGAGGCCACGGGCGACTTCACGATCACCGCCGCCACCCTGGCCGCTTCGCTGATCGCCAGCGCCGTGGTGCGCGAGACCTTCGGCTATTCGTTCTCGACCTGGCGGCTGCACCTGCGCGGCGAGACCATCCGCAGCGCCCACGACGTCAGTTGGATGCGCAACCTGACCGCCGGCAAGATGATGCGCCGCGACGTCAAGACGGTCCCCGCGGCCACCACCCTGGCCGAATTCCGCCGCCGCTTCCCGCTGGGCTCGACCAAGCGCGCCGTGACCGGCCGCTATGCCGGGATCGTCGCCACGTCCGCCGTCTACGCCCAGCCGCCCGAGAGCGAGGCGCCGCTGGCCTCGCTGGCCGCCAACGCCGATGTCGCCCTGTCGCCGGAACTGTCGATCAAGGCGATCATGACCGCCTTCGACGAGACCGGCTCGGACGAGCTGGCCGTGGTCGACGAGGGCGGCGAGGTGATCGGCCTGATCACCGAGGCCCACGTGACGCGGCGCTACGCCGAAGAGCTGGAAAAAGCGCGGCGCGAGCTGACGGGGGATACGGGGTAGGGGGAGCGCGCAATACCCCCGATCTCCCCGGCGAACGCCGGGGCCCAGATTTATCCGGAGCGGCTGGGGATGACGCGATCTCGCGCGGCGCTGACGGGATGGCCTCCGTGGGTTCGATCTGGGTCCCGGCATTCGCCGGGAAGGTCGGGTTTCTGGATAGACGTTTGAGGCTGGGATCGACCCTTAGCGGACATTTGGCGTACCGACTTCCGTTTTTGCCTATGCCGTGTCTGCCCGCTCAAACTGGGTTAGATAATCTTCGATAATCGAAAGCAGTTCATCAGCCGAAACTGGCCACGCGCCGCCGAGCGCCAGATCACTTTTGCCCGGCTTTCCGAACAACTTCACAATCCGAGTGGATCTGATCTCTAGAATATCGATCTGGCGGATATCACCCCACTGACGGCGAAAGGTCCCGAACAGATATTGAAAAGCGAGCCCATCGCTGTCCAAAATTATTCTCGACGGCCAAGCCAGCTGGAGCGTCCAAAGCACGCCAACCAGAGAGCAGCATCCCAACATCGCCCATCCGGCGATCATCGCTTTCGGATCGGCGTGTTCCTTAGCGAGCCATGCCCCGGTCGCAGCGAAAGCGATCGAGCCTAAACACATTAAGGCCGTCTTCCGCCGCGATGCTGTGATGACGCGCATCGCATGGCCAGTCATCTCGCTTCAAATACTCCGCCACCAACGCCGCAATGCAACTCAGCACCGTCGAACTTAGGCGTTGGAATGGCGGGAAACCACCCCGAAGAGAACTTCGGCATGCCAGCTTTGCCGCGCCCCTCACCCCAGCGGCATGAACGCGTCCGCCTTGTCGAGCGCCGACAGCGGCGCGTCGATCGCGCAACGCAACCCCTCTGCGCGGTAGTCCAAGGACACGGTCCCCGCCAGCTCGCCGGGCAAGGCCGCCTCGATGATGCGCGTGCCGAAGCCTCGTCGCTCGGGCGGGCGCACCGGCGGG
>CAKZJK010000472.1 GCA_936942565.1 uncultured Caulobacter sp.
TCGAAGCGGATTTCCGCGTCGCCCTTGAGATCGAACGGCACCGAGCGCTCGATGATCGTGGTGCCGAAGCCACGCCGCGACGGCGGCTGCACCGGCGGGCCGCCGCTCTCGCGCCATTCGATGTGAAGATGGTCGTCGGCCTCGACCGTCCAGGCGACGTCGACATGGCCCGACGGAGCCGACAGGGCGCCGTACTTCAGGGCGTTGATCGCCAGCTCGTGGAAGGCCAGGGCCATGACCACGGCCGTCTTCGGCGAGACCTTGAGGTCGGGCCCCGCCACGCTCAGCTGGCCGGGGTTCGAGCGATAGGGGATCACCGAACCGTCGACGATCTGGCGCAGGCTGGCGGCGGACCAGTTTTGGTCAGTGAGCACGTTGTGGGTGGCGGCGATCGCCATCAGGCGGCCTTCCAGCGCGTCGCGCACGCCGGCGTCGACGCCGGCGTTGCGCAGGGACTGCTGGGTGATCGACTGGATGGTGGCCAGGGTGTTCTTCACCCGGTGGTTCAGCTCGTTGACCAGGAGTTGGCGATGGCTCTCGGCCAGCCTCGCGCTCGTCACGTCCCGCGAGGTGGCCAGCACGCGCACGACCTTGCCGTCCACGATGATCGGCGAGACCGTCGTGTCCCACCAGCGCGGCGCGCCCTTCACGGTGGGGTTGAAGGCCTGGAACGAGACGGCCCGACCCGCCATCGCGGCGCGAAGCGCGTTCTCGACGATCGGGCGGCTCTCGGTCGGCCACATGTCGGGCCAGTATCGATCGCGGTTGCGGCCCTCGAAATCCTCGATCTCGAGCAGCTGCTTGCCGCGGGCGTTCATGTATTCCACGTGGCCCGCGGCGCTGATCACGCGGATACAGTCCTGGCTGGCCTCGATGACGCTCAGGAAGTAAGCGCCCGCGCCCTCGAGAACCGTGTCGTCAGATCCGCCGTCCGCCACAAATCGCTCCCGCTATGAGAGCATGATTACCGTCCCGTGTGGGAATTCAAGCGAAGCCTTGCTCGGATGTTCGCCAGAGCAAGGCCCCACTCTTCAGGCGTCGCTGTTCGAAGCGTCTTCGTCATTGGCCGGCGGTCGCTTGGCGGCCGCCTTCTCCGCGGCCTTGGCGGCCTTCTGACGTTCGCGCTCCTTGCGCTCGAAATCGTAGTTCGGTTTACGAGCCATGGATCACCGCGCCTTACGAGCGGCGTAGCGGGCGTCCCGCTTGGCCTTGGCTTCGGCGGCGGACAGCGCCTTGCGTTCCTTGCGCTCGCCGCGCTTGGCCGACAGGGCTTCCGCCGCGAGGGCGGCTTCGGTGTCGATCACGGCCTGGGCGGCGTCGGCGACCGACTGGCGGCGGGCGTCGCGGGCATCGTTCCGCGCCTGCCGCACCTGGGCCAGTTCGGCCGCGCGCAGGGTGGCGCGCTCGTCGAAGCGCGGGTCGGTGTTGGTGGGGCGGGGCTTGAACTTGGCCAGCAGAGCGGCCTTGGCGTCAGCGGCCGTCTTCTGTCGCTGCGAGTGGTCGATATCTTGCGATGAAAACATGAGGTCTTTCGTGAGAGCGAACGGAATTCGTTCGGCATTTCGGGGCGCGAACATGAAAAATCGCGCCACACGTTTTAGAAATCTAACAGATAATCGCCACGCGAGCTAATCAATTAGGCGCGAAGATCGAATAGTTCGCCGGAAGGAAGCGGCGCTTTTCTGATTTATATTTTGTGAAATGCCGTCCGAAGGGTGTAGGAAGTCGCTTCCGATTTCGAGGTTTTTATTGATGGCGTTCAACAAGATTCCCAAGACGCCGCGCACGGGACAGGGTGCGCTGGGGTTGGCGGGCGAGGAGCAGGCGGTGGCCTTCTCGGTCCTGTTCGCCGACGGCCAGAGCGCCAAGAAGGGCGGCAAGGGCAGCATCGTCGCCGACTCGGAAATCCTGAGGCGCGCGTTTCGGGCCGGCGAGTGTCGGTTGACCCTCGATGATGGCGTCGTCCTGCGGGTGGCGGTGATCGCCCACACCGACGGCGGCGACACGGCCTATTTCGAACTGCGCTGAAGCGCTAGAATACGCGCGCTTTTCCACGGCCTGGCCGTGGTCAAGCAAGGTTTGATTAACCCTGCGCCCCGACTCTCCGCCCATGGCCACCAACGCGACACACGCCTTCGCCCGCACCGACCGCACCGCGCTCGGTCTGTGGTGGTGGACGACCGATCGCTGGCTGCTGGGCGCGACCGCCATCCTGGCCACTCTGGGCATGCTGCTGTCGTTCGCCTCCAGCCCGGCCGCGGCCCAGCGGATCGGCATCGACGACCAATTCCACTTCGCGCTGCGCATGTGCTTCTTCGCCAGCGCCTCGACCGTGCTGATGCTGGTGGTGTCGATGCTGTCGCCCAAGGGGATCCGGCGGGCGGCCTTCTTCATCTATATCGGCGCGATCGCGATCATGATCGCCTTGCCGTTCGTCGGTCACAACGCCAAGGGCGCCACGCGCTGGCTGCAGTTCGGCGGCTTCACCCTGCAGCCGTCGGAGTTCATGAAGCCGGCCCTGATCGTGCTGGTCTCGTGGATGTTCTCCGAGGGGCAGAAGGGCGAGGGGGTGCCAGGCGTCTCGATCGCCTTCCTGCTCTACTTCATCGCCGTGGCCCTGCTCTTGGTGCAGCCGGACGTCGGCCAGACCGTGCTGATCACCGTGGCCTTCGGGGCCGCCTTCTGGATGGCTGGCGTGCCGATCTCGTGGATCATGGGATTGGGCGGCGTCGCCGTGGCGGGGCTGTGCTCGACCTACTTCCTGTTCGACCACGTCCATGCCCGGGTGCAGAAGTTCCTCAGCCCCGACCAGGCCGACACCCATCAGATCACCCGCGCCGCCGAGGCCATTCGCGCCGGCGGCCTGTTCGGCCGGGGGCCGGGCGAGGGGGTGATGAAGCGCCACGTGCCCGACCTGCACACCGACTTCATCTATTCGGTCGCGGCCGAGGAATATGGCCTCGTCTTTTCCTGGGCGCTGATCGCGATTTTCGCCTTCGTCGTGGTGCGCGGCCTCTACAAGGCCATGAAGCTGAACGACCCATTCGAGCAGGTCGCGGCGGCCGGACTTTTCGTACTCGTGGGGCAGCAGGCCCTGATCAATATCGCGGTGAACTTGAACATGATCCCGACCAAGGGCATGACGCTTCCGTTCATCAGTTACGGGGGCTCCTCGATGCTCGCGATGGGTTTGACGCTGGGCATGGCCCTGGCCTTGGTGCGCAAGCGTCCCGGCGCTTACGGCGTGACGGGCGAACTCGCCCCGCAAGGCGCCTACGCCTGACATGAGCAAGCTGGCTGTCGTCGCCGCCGGAGGAACCGGCGGACATCTGTTCCCCGCCCAGGCCCTGGCCGAGGCGCTCGCCGCGCGCGGCTGGCGGATCGTTCTGGCCACCGACGAGCGCGGCGCGCTTTACGCCGACAAGTTCCCGGCCCAGGAGCGCCTGGCCCTGTCGGCCGCCACCGCCAAGGCCAATGACCCGCTGGGCATGGTCAAGGCCGGCTTCGTCGTGCTGCAAGGCGTGATGGAGGCCCGGGCCGCGTTCAAGCGCCTGGATCCGGCCGTCGTCGTCGGCTTCGGCGGCTACCCCGCCTTGCCCGCCTTGCTGGGCGCGCTGAGTCAGGGGCGTCGCACCGTTATTCATGAACAGAACGCGGTGCTGGGCCGGGTTAACCGCTTCCTGGCGCCCAGGGTCGACGAAGTGGCCTGCGCGTTCCCGATTCTGGAGATGGCCAAGCCGGCCGTGAAGGCCCGCGCCCATGTGGTCGGCAATCCAGTTCGCCCGCCGGTGCGCGAGCTCTACGACGTCGCCTATCTCCCGCCCGAGGTGCAGCTGCGCATCCTGGTCACGGGCGGCAGCCAGGGCGCGCGCCTGCTGTCGGAACTGATCCCCGAGGCCGTGGCCAAGCTGCCCGAGGACCTGCGCTCGCGCCTGAAGGTCTTCCAGCAGGCCCGCGCCGAGAGCATGGAGCAGGCCCGCAAGACCTATCGCAACGCCATGGTCGATTGCGAGGTGGCGCCGTTCTTCCGCGACATGGCCGGCTATCTGCGCCAGTCGCACCTGGTGATCGGCCGCTCGGGCGCCTCGACCTGCACCGAGCTGGCGGTCGCCGGCCGGCCGTCGATCCTGGTGCCGCTGAAAATCGCCGCCGACGATCACCAGCGCTTCAACGCCAAGCTCCTGGAAGAGGCGGGCGGCGCGGCCGTGTGCCTCGAGGACGAGCTGACGGTCGACGCCATGGCCGGCGCCCTGAACGCCCTGCTGAAGGATCCGGAGCGGCTTGGTCGCATGGCGGCGGGCGCGCGCTCGGTGGCCAAGCCCGACGCGGCCGAGGCGCTCGCGGACCTGGTGGAACGCACGGCGCGTTGACGCCGGTCAAGGACGCGGCGGATAGGCGCGGGTAAATCGACAAGCGTGATTGAAGATCGAGGTCTCGGCGTGATGCGCTTTACAAGCGCTTAACCTTGATCATTTCCGAACTGGTCACGGTTAATCCAGAAAGGATTAACCGCGATGTTTGGCCGTTCATTAGCTCTTCTCTGCGACAAAGCGCCCATCAGATTGGTTCGCCGAACAAGGGATGGGCGTCTTATGAAATTCTCTATCGCGATCGCGGCGGGTCTCGCCGGCAGCTTCTTCGTCGCTCAGGCCGCTTCGGCCGCCGGCGGTTTCGAAGACCAGATGGGCCGCTGCCTGCAGCAGTTCGCCAACACCCGCGACGCCGCTCAAGTGATGCTGGAATGCACCGCTGACGCTGGCAAGCTGTCGGACTGCAAGGTCGTCGACAACAGCGCCTCGGGCAAGGGCTTCGACAAGGCCGCCATGTGCATCGCCGAAAAGCTGCCCATGGGCGCCAAGACCGGCACCGTGAAGGTCCCCTTCCGTTTCCCGGGCGGCGCGTAAGCTTCGCTTAGGCATCGAGACAAAACAGCCCCCGCCGGTCCGCCGGCGGGGGCTTTTTCGTGTCTACGGCTCGGCGCCGGTGTCGATCAGCGGGCGTCCCAGGCCGACTGCCTGCTCGACGCTCGTCGCCACCGGAACCTTGGCGAACGGCCGCCAGCCGTCGCAGACGACCTTGGCCACGGCTTCGTCCGCGCTGCCCGTCGGCAGGGGCTGGGCGGGCCTCTGGTCGCCGGTCAGGGGGCCTTCGCGGCCGCCGGCCCGGATGCTGGAGAAGCCCGCATGGGCGATCGTGCGGGCCTGGCAGTCGATCACTTCGTGACGCCAGCCGCCCCAGAATTCCTCCGCGCCGGCCTTGAAGCCGCCCTCCGCGACCTGCAGCACGCGCAGCTTGGCCTCGCGGCCCGTCCACTGGACGCTTCTCATGTCGACGAATACGGCGAAGCGCCCCACGTCGGCCAGCCGGAGCTCAAGCGGGGAGGGCGCTTGGGCCACGGCCGGCCCCGTCCACAAACAGAAGGCCAACAGGGCGTTTCGCGCCGCGCGGAATTGGTCTAATCGGCTCGTCATGATCCAGCGTCGACGCCCCGTCCCCTTCGAACTCGGCCCCGTGCACTTCATCGGCATCGGCGGCATTGGCATGTCCGGCATCGCCGAGATCATGCTGCGTATCGGCTACACCGTTCAGGGCAGCGACGCCAAGGCCAGCGCCAACACCGAGCGCTTGGAAAAGCTCGGCGCGCGCATCTTCATCGGCCATGACGCCGCCCACGTCGAGGGCGCTTCGGCTATCGTCTATTCGACGGCGGTTAAGGCCGACAATCCCGAGATGGTCGCCGGCCGCGACAAGCGCCTGCCGCTGGTGCGCCGCGCCGAGATGCTGGCCGAACTGATGCGCCTGCAGTTCTCGGTCGCCGTGGGCGGCACGCATGGCAAGACCACCACCACCTCGATGGTCGCCACCCTGCTGGACGCCGGCGGCCTGGACCCCACCGTCGTCAACGGCGGCATCATCAACGCCTACGGCACCAACGCCAAGGTCGGCGAGGGTGACTGGATCGTCGTCGAGGCCGACGAGAGCGACGGCTCGTTCCTGCGCCTGAAGTCCACGGTGGCGATCGTCACCAATATCGACGCCGAGCACCTGGACCACTGGGGCGACTTCGAGGCCGTGAAGAAGGGCTTCCAGGACTTCATCCAGAACATCCCATTCTACGGTTTCGCGGCCGTCTGCACCGACCATCCGGAGGTGCAGGCCCTGACCTCGCGGATCGAGAACCGGCGCCTGGTGACCTACGGGACCAATCCGCAGGCCGAGGTGCGGGTCTCCAACATCGAGATGGGCCCGGACGGCGCCAAGTTCGACATCGTGGTCTCGCCTCGAGACGGCGAGGTTGTCCGCTACGACGGCCTGAAGATGCCGATGGCCGGCCACCACAACGTGCTGAACGCCGCCGCCGCCGTGGCCGTGGCCCGCGAGCTGGGCGTCGACGCCGCGTCGATCGCCAAGGGCCTGGCGGGCTTTGGCGGGGTCAAGCGCCGCTTCACGACGACCGGCGTCGCCAATGGTATCCGCGTGGTCGACGACTACGGCCACCACCCGGTCGAGATCGCCGCGGTGCTGAAGGCCGCCCGCGCCGTGACGCAAGGCAAGGTGATCGCCGTGGTCCAGCCGCACCGCTACACCCGCCTGCGCGACCTGATGACCGAGTTCAGCTCGTGCTTCAACGACGCCGACACGGTGATCGTCGCCGACGTCTATACGGCGGGCGAGCAGCCGATCGAGGGCGTCAATCGCGACGCCCTGGTCGATGGCCTCAAGAAGTTCGGCCACCGCCGCGCCTTAGCCCTGGAAAGCCCGACGGCCCTGCCGCGCCTGATCGCCGCCGAGGCGCAGAGCGGCGACCTCGTCGTCCTGCTGGGCGCCGGCGACATCACCACCTGGGCCTATGCGCTGCCCGGGCAACTGGAAGCCCTGTCGAAGTGAGCTGGAAAGCCAATCTCCCGACCGTCCGCGGCAAGCTGCTGATCGACGAGCCGCTGGCGCCGTTCACCTGGTTCCGGGTCGGCGGTCCGGCCGACGTGGTGTTCCTGCCCGCCGACGAGCAGGACCTGTCGGACTTCCTGAAGGCGCTGGATCCGTCGGTCCCGGTGATGGCGATCGGCGTGGGCAGCAACCTGCTAGTCCGCGACGGCGGCGTCGAGGGCGTGATCATCCGCCTCGGCAAGGGCTTCAACACGGTCGAGGCCCTGGGCGACAACCGCATCAAGGCTGGCAGCGCCGTTCCCGACGCCATCCTGGCCCGCAAGGCGGCGGAAGCCGGGATCGCGGGGCTGGAGTTCTACGCCGGCATTCCGGGCACGATCGGCGGCGCGGTGATCATGAACGCCGGCTGCTACGGCTCCGAGACGGTCAACGTGGTCAAGTCGGTCCGGGTCATGGACCGCGCTGGCGTCGTGCGTGAGCTCTCGGTCGAGGATCTCCACTACACCTACCGCCACAGCGCCCTGCAGGACGGCGAGACCGTCATCGTGCTGGACGCGATCTTCGAAGGAACCACCGACGAGCCGGAGGCGATCAAGGCCCGCATGGCCGAGATCACCGCCCGCCGCGAGACCACCCAGCCCATCCGCGAAAAGACCGGCGGCTCGACCTTCAAGAACCCGCCGGGTCACTCGTCGTGGAAGCTGGTCGACGAGGCCGGCTGGCGCGGCAAGCCGTTCGGCGGGGCGATGTTCTCGCCGCTGCATAGCAACTTCCTGATCAACACCGGCGAGGCGACGGCGGCCGATCTGGAAGGCCTGGGCGAGACGGTTCGCGCCGACGTGAAAGCCAAGACCGGCGTCCAACTGGACTGGGAAATCAAGCGGATTGGTCGGGCAGGGGCGTGATCCCAATCCTCCCCCTAGCGGGGGAGGTGTCCGCGAAGCGGACGGTGGGGGAAG